>JALZBE010000250.1 GCA_030947665.1 Vulcanimicrobiota bacterium
GCTCGTGCGCGTCGACCCGGCGCTGCGCGTAGCGCGCGCGCGGCGAACGTCGCTGGGTACGGCGAACCGGCTCGACGCGGCGATGGTGCGCCTCCTCGAACGCCGCGTCGGGCGGTTCCAGACGATCGCGGCATCGTTGAGCGGCCATAATCCGGAAGCGATCCTGCAACGCGGCTACGCTATCGTCACGGCGGAGGACGGGCGCCCGCTGACGGATGCGGGGCTGGTTCCGCCGGGGTCGACGATCCGGGCGCAGCTGGCTCGCGGAAGCCTCACGGCGCGCGTCGAACGCGAAGGGACGCATGGCGGACGACAGATCAGCCTCTTTTGAGGGCTCGCTCCAGCGGCTGGAGGAGATCGTGAAATCGCTCGAGACGGAGGAGCCCGATCTCGAGCGCGCGGTCGCGCTCTATGCCGAGGGCAAAGAGCTCGTCGGGCGCTGCGAGGGTCTGCTCAAGAACGCGCAGCAGGCAATCGACGCGGTGAACGCGCCGCCGGCGCGTCCCGTCGAGGACGCGCTGGATGACGACGAAATCAAGCTCTGACATTCGACGCCGCGGAGTAGCGTAATGCGAGTGCGACGGTTGCGCGTTGCGCGATATCGGAATCTGAGAAACATTGCCATCGAAATAGCCGCCGATGCGACTGTTGTCTGCTTGGTTGGTAAGAACGGCGCCGGAAAGTCGAACTTACTTGACCTGGTCCGGCGCAGTGCGGAATTGTTTGGATTCGTCCCGGCCGTCTACGGCGACCCATGGCGCAAAGAAGAAGCCAGTTTTGAAGGAATCGGGATCTCCCTTGGATTCGACGCCGAAGAACAGTCGCTCATACTTCCATCCATTCGCTCGAATCAAGGTGCTCAGCTAGAAGCGTGGGATGGCACGATCGAGGCCTACATCGAGCAGCCACGGTCGGAGGTCACATTTCGCGCCGGAGGTCTTGAGGAACCCCACGCTAGCTCGTTCGGCCGAGAAGCCCACGCGGTCTTCGTAAATCAGCGCGACAAGGTCCATTGTCTCGCCATCGACTCCGACCGGTCATACCCGTCGGTCTCGCAAAACATATATAATGTTATGCAAGGCTCGAGGAACCGAGATGTTTCGTCGCTGGAGGTAATGCGCTCGTCGGCATATGCGTCCGTCGCGAGTCAGTACCAAGACTGGGTGCAATACGTTTTTCAGCGCGATCTAGCCGACTCGTCGCAGCAAATCGCGGACGAACGTGAATCTCAAATTTTAGGACGCCCAACCCCAGCGGCTGTCGAAGCATTTCCGTCCTATAACGAGGCCCTCAAGGCAGTGCTCCCCGGGTTGGCATTCTTGAATGCAGATGTCAGTAGCGGTAGTCTTAACTTCTTATCGGCGAGAAGGCGAGTTACGTTTGAGCGTTTGAGCAGTGGCGAACGCGAGATTACATTCATAATCGGGCAGATTGATCGGTTCGGTCTAAAGCGTGGACTTTTGACAATCGATGAGCCCGAGCTTCACCTGAATCCAGAACTCATTTATCAGTGGATTGCGTACCTGCGAGAAAGTACTGGATCAGGCCAGGTTTGGCTGGCGACCCACAGCTTGGAGGCAGTAGACGCGACAACCTCAGTAAATGCATTTGTTCTGAGACGTGATGTAGAGACAGGCTTCACAGGTGATATCGTTCCGTTATCGTCGTCCGAGACATACCGCATGGTTGCGGACACTCTTGGCTTTCCTGCATTCGCTCTGGAGCGCGATGCGATATGTATCATTGAGGGTACACGCGCAAGCGGGCTCGAGCGCGAGCGCTTCTTAAGGATCCTGGATCTTCCTGGTCAGCGATACGTCGAAGCCGGGTCTTCGCATGACGTAATTTCTCGCCATAGGCATTTGAAAGCGATCGCCACCGAAGAATCGAGACCCATCCGCGTTGGTGGTATCCTCGATCGAGATGCCAGAACCGATTCGAATTGCAAAGCGCTCGAAGAATCCGGGCTATTCGTGTTGCCATTTCACGAGATTGAAAACATCTTCTTGGAACCAGAATTACTTCTTCAGATTGCGGGCGCGAACCACATTTCGGGCTTTACCCCTCTCGAGTCGATTAGGAACGAAGCAGACAAGTTAGCTGGATACTGGATTTACCAATACACACAAGAGCGTCTGTTGCGCAGACCTGAAATGTCTCCCGAATTCATTGAATTCATTCAGAAGAAATCGTGGATCGCCTTCGACCAGCACTTTGACTCTGTCTCGCGTCAGGCGTTTGCGCTGCTTTCTCCGATCGATGACGCTAAGCGAGTCGACTTAGAGACGACACTCAAGCAAGCTATTCTTGTGTATGCGCAAAGGCGTGTTCAATCCGATTTTTGGCGCATAGTTCCCGGCAAAGAGGTTCTCGCTCGTTTAATTAGGCCTTTGGGGTATACCGCGTCGCCGGCGTTTGAGAAAGAAGCGTTCCGGCTTTGGCACGATGCCGTGGTCTCGGAACCGGTCGAGCTCGATGGCCTTCGAGCATATGTTCGGTCGTTGTTAATCGCGAGTACGTCATGAACGCGAGAGATTTGCGGCGCCTTGATACCGTCGTCGTCGAGATTACCGCGCTCACGCGCTCGCAGGCGCGGGCGCTGATCCTTGCCGGGAAGGTCCGCGTCGACGACGAGCCTTCGACGAAGCCGGGGACGCACGTGCCCGAAGGCGCGCGTGTCATCGTCGAAGAGGCGCCGCGCTACGTCAGCCGCGGCGGCGACAAGCTCGCCGGCGCGCTGAGCGACTTCGCGCTGGACGTCGCCGGGCTCGACGTCCTCGACGTCGGCGCGTCGACCGGCGGGTTCACCGACGCGCTGCTGCAGCACGGGGCGCAGCACGTCACCGCGCTGGACGTCGGGCGCGGGCAGATCGCCTGGAAGCTGCGCAGCGAGCCGCGCGTGACCGTGATCGAGCGAACGAACTTTCGCACGCTGCCCGACGACGCGTTTCCGGGCCGATTCGATCTCGTCGTCGTCGACACGTCGTTCATCTCGCTGCGCACCATCGTCGCGCGCGCCGTAGGCTATCTGCGCGAGCACGGCGCGATCGTCGCGTTGGTGAAGCCGCAGTTCGAAGCGGGCCGCGAGCGCATCGGCGGCGGCGGCGTGGTGCGCGATCCGGCGGTGCACGCGGCGATCCTGCGCGAGGTGCGCGATGCCGTCCGCGAAACCGGCGTGCGTGTCGTCGCGGCAACGCTCTCGCCGCTGCGCGGCCCGGCGGGCAACGTCGAGTTCTTCTACGAGCTCCGCCGCGATGGCGAAGAAGTCGACGACGCCCGCCTCGACGCCCTCGTCACGGAGGCCCACGCGCCGTGAAAGCCGTCATTCTCTACGTGAATGCCGAACGGCCGCACGCTACGGAGACTGCGCGCGAAGTTGCGCGGATCGCGCTCGAGCATGGTTTGCGCGTCGGGTTGTGCGACGGTGATGCCGACGCGCTCGGCTTCGCGGCGACGTGCACGCTCGATGATGCCGATCTGATGGTGACCGTCGGCGGCGACGGGACGCTGCTGCGCGCGGCGCGGATCGCGCACCCGTTGAAGCTGCCGATCCTCGGCGTCAACACCGGGCGGCTCGGTTTTCTCACCGAAGTCGAGTCGAACCCGGTGGGCTTTGCCGCGCTCGCGCGCGTGTTCGACGGCGACGTGCAGATCGACGAGCGCGTCGCGCTGCACGCGATGGTCGCCGGGTCCGACGAGTTCCATTTCGCGCTCAACGAGGTCGTCGTGCGGCGCGTCGCGCAAGCGCGGCTGGCGCCGTTCGGGCTCAGCCTCGACGGCGAGGTGATCGCGCACCTGCCGTCTGACGGCGTGATCGTCGCGACGCCGACCGGTTCGACCGCGTATTTCTTGAGCACGGGCGGTCCCATCATCCATCCGGCCGTCGACGCGCTCGGCGTCGCCGGCTTGATGCCGCACACGCTCTTCGCGCGACCGCTGATCGTGCCGACCGATGCGACGGTCGAGATCTCGTGCGACGGCGAGCTGACGCGCGCGAACCTCGAGACCGACGGCGTCGTCGCCGCCGACCTCAACGCCGGGGACCGCGTGATCGTGCACCGTGCCGCCGAGCCGGTCCGGTTCGCGCGCGTGCGCGCCGGCGCGTTCTTCGCACGGCTGGAAGACAAACTCCAGTGGGGTGTACCGATCAAGAAATGATGCCCGACGGCCACGAAGACGGCAGCGTCTCGACGGCTGCGAAGGCGCGCGCCAGCGCGCTTGCACTTCGTCGCGCCGCGGATGGCGCGACTGGTGGCGCGCCATGACCCTCTTGCGCTTGACGGTCGAGAACGTCGGGCTCATCGCGCGCGCCGAGCTCGAGTTCGCCGCGGGGCTCACCGTCGTCACGGGCGAGACCGGGTCGGGGAAGACCATGCTGCTGGGCGGGCTCGAGCTCGCGCTCGGCGGGCGCGCCGACAGCGACACGGTGCGCGGCGGCGCGGAACGTGCGCGGGCGACGCTCGAGATCGCGCCGGATGCGGCGCTGCGCGCGCGGCTCGCGGACGCGGGCTTCGCGCTCGCCGACGACGACGATCTGATCGTCCAACGCGAGGTGCTCGCGTCGGGGCGTTCGCAGGGCCGCATCAACGGCGTCCCCGCGAGCGCGAGCCAGTTGCGCGAGCTTGCCGGCGCGCTGGTCGACCTGGTTTCGCAGCACGAGGCGCAGCGGCTCCTCGCGCCCGCGTACGCGCTGGATCTGCTCGATCGCTCCGGCGGTGCGGAGGCGCTCGTGCTGCGCGATGGCGTGGGCCGTTTGTACGACGAGCTGCGTGCGGCGCACGAGCGCGTCGCCGCGCTGCGCGACGAGGACGGGCGCAAGCTCGCGCGCGCGGAGTTCGCGCGGTTCGCGCTCGGCGAGATCGACGCCGCGGCGCTCGAAGACGAAGAGGAGGACGAGCGCCTGCGCGCGCGCCGCGACCTGCTGACGAACGCGGAGCGCATCCTCGCATCGCTCGCAACGGCGAGCGCGGCGCTCGAAGAGGACGCCGCGGCCGTCGACGCCCTCGGCGCCGCGGAGACCGCGCTGCTGGGGCTCGCGCGCTACGGCGAACGCTTTGCTGAGCTGGCGGGCGCGGCCGCCGCGCTGCAATCGGACGCCAACGAGCTGGCGGCGCGGATCGCGCGCGAACGCGACGCGGTCGAGCTGGATCCCGCCGAGCTCGACGCCGTCGGCGCGCGGCTCGACGCGCTCGACACGCTGAAGAAGAAGTACGGCGGTTCGCTGGCGGCGGTGCGCGAGCAGCGGGCCGCCTTCGCCGCGGAGATCGCC
>JALZBE010000251.1 GCA_030947665.1 Vulcanimicrobiota bacterium
CGCCTGTTATGGCCGAAGCTGTCATCGTCGACGCGCTGCGCACGCCCATGGGGCGGTACGGCGGCGCGCTCTCCCCCGTCCGTCCCGACGACCTCGGATCGTACGCGATCCGCGCGCTGGTCGACCGCACCCGCCTCGATCCCGCGCTGATCGACGACGTCTTCTGGGGCGCCGCGAACCAAGCCGGCGAGGACTGCCGCAACGTTGCCCGCATGGCGACGTTGCTCGCGGGGCTTCCGACGAGCGTGCCGGGGACGACGCTCAACCGGCTTTGCGGTAGCGGCTTGCAAGCCCTCAACTCCGCGTTTCACGCGATCAAGGCCGACGTGATCGACGTCGCGGTCGCCGGCGGCGCGGAATCGATGACGCGCGCGCCGTTCGTGATCCTCAAATCGGAGAAGGCGTACGACCGCGCGCCCGATATCCACGACACGACGCTGGGCAACCGGATGGTGAACGCGCGGCTCGCCGCGATGTATCCGCCCATCTCGCTCGGCGAGACCGCGGAGAAGGTGGCCGAACAATTTGCCGTGACGCGCGAAGATCAGGACCGGTTCGCGTACGACAGCCAAACGAAGTGCAAGGCTGCGGTCGCCGCCGGACGCTTCGACGCGGAGCTGATCCCGGTGCACGTCGAGCAGGGGAAGAAGAGCTACGACGTGGCGCAAGACGAGCCGCCGCGCCCCGACACGACGCTCGAATCGCTCGCGAAGCTCAAGCCCGCGTTCAAAGCGAACGGTACCGTGACGGCCGGCAACGCATCGCCGCTCAACGACGGCGCCGCCGCGCTGCTGATCTGCAGCGCCGCGGCTGCGGAGAAGCACGGCTGGCAGCCGCTCGCGCGTGTGGTGACGTCGGCGACGTTCGGCGTCGATCCGAGCGTGATGGGGATCGGACCGATCGGCGCGACGCGCAAGGCGCTCGAACGCGCCGGCCTGCGCGTCGAAGATCTCGACCTCGTCGAGCTCAACGAAGCGTTCGCCGCGCAGAGCGTCGCGTGCGTCAAGGAGCTCGGCATCGACCCTGCGATCGTCAACGTGAACGGCGGCGCGATCGCGCTGGGCCATCCGCTGGGCTGCAGCGGCGCGCGTATCACGACGACGCTGCTGCACGAGCTCAAACGCCGCGGCGGCCGCTACGGACTTGCGACGATGTGCATCGGCATGGGCCAGGGCATCGCAACGATCTTCGAGCGCATCTGACGCCGTCGGCGCACCGAGTAAATTGTGATGAGCGTTTCGCAGACGGAGGCGGAAGAGATCCTCGCCGCGCTCGGCGTCGGCCCGGCGACGCTCGCGGACGGCGAGCGCACCGCACTCGACCGCGACGGTTACGTGGTGCTCGCCGGTATCGTCGACGCCGCAAGCGTCGCGGCGATGCGGTCGTCGGTCGACGAGCTGCTGGACGCGGCGCGGTGCGATCCGACGAAGAAGCACGGCGGCACGCTGCACCTCGACGGCGTGATCGATGCCGGGCCGGCGTTCGATCCGGCATGGTGCTCGCCGCGCGTGCTCGCGGCCGTCGCGCACGTGCTCGGTGCGGATTTCCAGCTCTTCGGCGCCGGCTATCGTGGACCGCGCCCCGGCTACGGCGCGCAGGCGCTGCACGCGGACGATGTCCCGGTTGCCGCGAGCGATCCGTTTCGCGTCGCGACGGCGATCGTGCCGCTGGTCGACTTCACCGAAGGCAACGGGGCGACGCGCGTCGTTCCCAGCTCGCACCGCGATCCCGTGCGCGACGCATCGACCGAACCGGGCCGGCCGCACCCGCGCGAGCGGATCGTCACGGCGCGCGCGGGCGACGCGATCGTGTTCAACGGCCACCTGTGGCATTCGGGGACGAAGAATACATCGGACGCGCGGCGTGACGCGCTGCAGATCGTGTTCCGCCGCCGCGGCGGCCGCGGTTCGGGAATGTCCGTATCCAACGCGACGCTGGACCGGCTGGGCACCGCGGGCTTGATGTCGATGTGAGCCGGCCGGTCTAGGGCCGGTAGCCGTTCGCCTCGCGTGCAGCCGCCGCGGCCGCGCGCGCGGCGGGGAAGGCGCGCGCGCGGACATCGTCCGCATATGCGCGAAGCGCGGTCGTCGCGTCGGCGCCGAGCGTCGCGTACTGCTTGGCGAACGGGGGTGCGTCGGGATAGAGCCCGAGCACGTCGTGCAGCACGAGCACCTGGCCGTCGCAGTGTGGGCCGCTGCCGATGCCGATGGTCGGGATCGCGATCCGTTGCGTGATCTCCGCCGCAAGTCCGTCTTCGACCATCTCCAGCACGACGGCGAATGCTGCGGCCTCGCCGACGGCATCCGCGTCGCGCAGCAGCTGATCGCGCTCGCGCTTGAGGCGGAAACCGCTGCCGAGCGACGCGGTTTGCGGCAGCACGCCGATGTGCGCGCAGACCGGGATGCCGGCCGCGACGATCGCGCGGATGCGCGATGCCGCGCGTTCGCCGCCTTCGAGCTTTACCGACGCCGCACCGCCGTGCTTCACCAGCGCCGTCGCGCTGCTCACGGCGAGCTCGTCGGAGGCTTCGTACGTGCCGAAGGGCAGGTCGACGATCACGTGCGCGCGCTGCGCACCGCGCGCGGCCGCGGCACCGTGGCGGATCATGTCGGCGAGCTCGACGTGAACGGTAGAGGCGTAACCGAGCACCACCATGCCGAGCGAGTCGCCGACGAGGATCACGTCGATGCCGGCTGCTTCGGCGCACCGCGCGAACGGCGCGTCGTACGCGGTGATCACCGGAAATGCCGCGCCCTTGCGGGTCGCGATCTCGGCTGCGGCGACGCGGCGGCTCATCGGCTGGCCCCATGCGCGGGGTCGGATGCGTTCTGCTCGCGGGCGCGCACGAGCCGCAGCATCGTCTCGGTGACGGGCACGGCGATCCCGTGGTTCTGAGCGCGGCTCACGATCGCGCCTGAGATCGCGTCGATCTCCGTGGGTCGCCCGGCGTCGAGGTCTTGGAGCATCGAGTTGCGGTTCGCCGCCGTCGCCCGCGCCGCCGCTTCGACCGCCGCCCACGGGTCGCCGGGATCGACGCCTTCGGACTTCGCGACGGCTGCCGCTTCGATTGCGAGCGCGCGCGCCAGCGGGACGAGTTCGGGGTCGCTCACGACTGCGCCGTTGGTGCTGCTCGTCAGCGCGCCGAGCGGGTTGATCGCAGCGACGATCACCAGCTTGCGCCAGAGCAAGACGTTGACGTCATCCGCGACGCGCGCGTCGAGCCCTGCGGCGATGAACGCCGCTGCCAGCTCGCCGCTCGTCGGGGCCGCGGTGTCGTCGCGCCCGAACGTCGTCGTGCCGCGGTTCACCGTCCGCACCCGGCCGTCGCCGAGCAAAACCGCGCCCTGCGTCGTCGAGCCGGCGATCGCCCGCGCGCCGGGCAGCGCCTCTCGCACTGTCTCGACGTTGTCGATCCCGTTCTGCACGGTCGCGACGAGCGCGTGCGGCGGCAGCACGCCGCGCAGCGGTGCGAGAGCGTTCGCGGTCGCGTAGGCCTTCACCGCGACGATGACGGCATCGCAGCCGGCAAACGACCCCGCATCCGTCGTCGCGCGCACCGCGACGCGCCGCGCGCCGTCTCCCGCCTCGAGCGCGACGCCGTCGCGCAGGATCATCTCCGCGACGGCGCTGCGGCGCGCGAGCAGGACGACGTCGTGCACGCGTGCGAGGGCCGCAGCGAACGTCAGCCCGATCGCGCCCGCGCCGAGGATGCCGATCTTCACGTGCGCGCGATACCGTTCGGCGCGGTTCGTTCAGACGCCGCGGAAATCGGGTTCGCGCTTGGCGCGGAATGCGGCGACCCCTTCGGCGAAGTCGGCGCTCTCGCCGGCCGCCGCTTGCAGCTGCAGTTCGAAATCGAGCGCCGCCCGCAAATCGCCGCCGCCGTTGCGCAACAGCTCGCGCTTGATGTACCCGACGGAACGCGGTCCACGCGCGAACCGTCCGGCGAGCGTCTGCGCCTCCGCGACGACGTGATCCACGGGCACCACCTTCGTGCACAAGCCGAGCGCGTCGGCGCGCCGCGCGTCGACTTTGTCGGAGAGCAGGCACAGCTCCAGCGCCCGGCCATAGCCGATCAGACGCGGAAGCGTGAACGAAAGCCCGCTGTCGGGCACGAGCCCGATCTTCACGAATGCCGTGGTGAACGACGCCGTCTCGGCGACGATGCGAAAATCGCACGCGCACGCGATACCCATCCCGGCGCCCGCCGCGACGCCGTTCACCGCGGCGACGAACGGTTTCTCCGAGGTCAGGATCGCGGTGATCAGCGGCCCATAGCCGCGCTCGATCGCATTGAACAGCGAATGCGAGCCGTCGGACGGGAGCGTCTTCTCGTCGTCGAGCGCCTGGCCCGCGCAGAACGCTTTCCCGGCGCCCGTGAGCACGACGGCGCGCACTGCTTTGTCGCGTTCGATCGTTTTCAGGCTGCCCAGCAGCGATTGGATCAGATCGGCGGTGAACGCGTTGTACGCCTGCGGGCGGTCGAACGTCACCGTCGCGACGCCGTCCGCGATCTCGACGCGGTGGTCGACCAGCTCGCTCATCGTCCCTGCCATGACGGTTTGCGTTTGTTCAGGAACGCCTCGACGCCTTCGCGCGCGTCCTCGGATTGCAGCAAGCCGTAGAAGGCGCGGCGCTCGTCGAGCAGCGCCGCGTGGAGGGACTGTTCGAACGCCTGCGCGATCGCGCGCTTCGCGACGCGGACCGCATACGGGGCCTGCTTCGCGAGCGCGCGCGCGAGCTGGAGGGCGACGGGCAGCACGCGCTCTGCCGGCACCGAGCGGTTCGCCAAGCCGTGCTGTTCCGCTTCGCGCCCGCTGAGCTCGCGGCCGAGCAGCACCATCTCCGTCGCGAGCGCTTTTCCAACCGCGTGCGTCAGCCGCTGCGTGCCGCCGGCGCCCGGCATAACGCCGAGGTTGATCTCGGGCTGTCCTAGCCGCGCGTCGTCCGCGACGACCATCAGGTCGCACGACATCGCGAGCTCTAGCCCGCCGCCCAGCGCGAGCCCGCGCACCGCGGCGATCACCGGCAGCCCGATCGACCACATCCGGTCCCACACCTCGAGCTGCGGGCCTTCGGCGGCGAACTCCGCGATGTCGGCGCCCGCGGCGAACGCGCGGTTGTCGCCGGTGAGCACGATCGCGCGCGTGACGCCGTCGGCGTCGAGCGCCTCGAACGTCTCGGCAAGCTGCGTCGCGACGGCGTTCGAAAGCGCGTTGAGGACTTTGGGGCGGTTGAGCCGCACGAGC
>JALZBE010000252.1 GCA_030947665.1 Vulcanimicrobiota bacterium
CGCCCGAGCTGCGCGGAGATCGACGTGACGCCGAACTGCGGCGTGCCGCACGGTGTGATCAAGCGGTCGTAGTCCAGCGCGGTGCACGCGTTGAGCGCGAGCCCGTGCAACGACGTCATGCCCTTGACGGCGATCCCGATCGCGCAGATCGCGTCGTCGCCGACGTACACCCCGCGGTGCTCGCTGCGCGGCTGCGCCTCGATGCCGAACCGGTGCAGCGCGCCCGTGACCGCGGTTTCGAGCGACGCCACCAGTGGCACGACCTCGCGGAACCGCTCCAGCCGGCGGATCGGATACACGACGACTTGCCCCGGGCCGTGATACGTCACGTCGCCGCCGCGCTCGACCTCGACGACGTCGACCCCGCGCGCGGCGAGCAGCGCGCGCGGCGCGAGGACGTTCGCCTTCTTCGCGCTGCGCCCCAAGGTGATGACCGGCTCGTGCTCGACGACGAGCCACGTATCCGGGGCCCGGCCTTCGGCGACCGCCGCGTGGAGCGCGCGCTGCAAGTCGAGCACGCCCGCGTAACGCCGGCGGCCGAGGTCGAAAAGGCGCGCACCTTGTCCCATGCCGCAATGCAAGACCCGCGCGCCGCGCGCCGAGTTGCTGCCGCGAGCGCTAGCGGCTGCCGGAGTCGACGGAGCGCAGCAGCGCGCTGACCGCGGCCTCGTCGACCGCGCGTACGTAGCGGTCGACGATCTCGCCGGGGCGCCCGATCGCGATGATGCGCCCGCGGTCCATCCAGACCACCTTCTCGCACATCGAGCGCACGAGCGCCAGATCGTGGGAGACGATCACGACCGTGCGGCGCGCGTGCCACAGCGCGTCGATGCGGCGGCGTGATTTTGCGCGGAAGCTTTCGTCGCCCACCGAGAGCGCTTCGTCCACCAGCAAGATGTCCGCGTCCGCATCGGTGGCGATCGCGAAACCGAGCCGTGCGGCCATCCCGGAAGAAAGCGCGCGCACGGGATACTGGCGGTACTCCTCGAGCTCGGCGAACGCCAGGATCGCCTCGAGCCGCGCGTCGATCGTGCGCCGGTCGAGCCCCAGCAGAACCCCGTAAAGTGCGACGTTGTCGACGACGCTGAGCTCGGGGTTGAATCCCGCGCCCAGCTCGAGCAGCGGCGCGACGCGCCCGCGTACCTCCGCGACGCCGGCCGTCGGCGTCAGCACGCCGCAGATCACCTTGAGGATCGTGGACTTCCCGGCGCCGTTCGGTCCGATGAGCGCGACTTTTTCACCCGGCGCGATGTCGAGGTCGATGTCGGCAAGGATCGTCTTGCGGCGCGCCCGGCGCGCGCGGCCGGTCAGCAGCCCGATGACGCGCGATTTCACGTCGTCGTCGAACTCCTCGCGCGTCCGCCGGTCGAGCTGAACGCCTCGCAGCGAGATCATACGTGGTCCATGAACTGCGATCGCATCGCGTGGAACAACGCGAAACCCACCACCAGCACGATCGCACCTTCACCCAGCGCGAGCCCGAACATCCAGGCGGGCGGCATGCTCGGCGTGAGCACGAGATCGCGCGCCGTCTGCACGATCGCGTACAGCGGATTGAACACCAGAAAATGCGCGAGCCGCTCCGGGACGATCGCGGCGGGGTAGAACACCGGCGTCGTCACCCACAACAGGAACGTCGCGAGCTCGTAGAGGTGCGGCGTGTCGCGGAAGAAGACCCCGAGCGCGCTCACGAACAAACCCGCACCTGCCGCCAGCATGACGAGCGCGGCGAACGGGACGACGAGCAGCAGCAGGTGCAGCGGATCGTGGTTCATGACGAGCGACAGGCCGAGCAGCAGCGGTACGGACCCGGACAGCAGCTGGAACGCGTGCGCCGACACCGTGGCGAACGGAAACGCCTCGAACGGGATGCGGACCTTGTTCAGCAGCCCGCCGTTCTGCACGAGCACCGTCGTGCACTCCGACGTCGCGGCGATGAAGAAACCCATCAGCACCAGCCCGATGTACACGGCGGCCCCGTAGAGCACGTACGAGCCGCCGTAATAGCGAGCGAACGTCGGCGCGAAGATTGCGGTGTACACCGCGGCCATCCCGAGCGGGCTCAGCGCGGACCACACGATCCCGAGCACGCTGCCGCGGTAGCGTATCTTCACGTTCTGAGCGAACAAGACGCCGACGACGTCGCGCAATCGTTCGTCGAACAAGGGATGTTGCCGCGCTGCCACGCCCGTTCGTTCGCGCCCGGCGCGGCGCCGTGCCTGCATCCCGAGGTGTCTCGTCCTCGAACGTGAACCTCCGGAGCCGATGTTGACCGTTCGTACGCTCGCCGCTGCCGTATGCCTGCTCGCTTTGTCCGCCGCTCCATCTGGGGCGGCGGATGCGATCGCGGGCGGCAACGGCGGCACCCTGTCGCTCGGCTCGAACTGGGGAGCGTACGAGACGTATCGCGGAATCTCGTTTCGCTGGATCGACAACGACGCCGAGTTCATACTGCGGGGCGCGACGGGCGAAGCGCGCGTCGCCATCGCGTGCGAGGGAGGTCCGAGCCTTGGGCGGCGGTCGTTCGCGCTGCGCGTGCTCGATGCGTCGCGCCGGCAGGTCGATCACGTCATGTGCGACGGTCCCGACAGGCGCGCGGAGATGCTGCTGCCGGTCGACAACCGTGAGTCGCGGTTCGTCCTGCACGTCGACGGCGGCGGCAAGCGCATCCCCGGCACGGGGCGGGTCTTGAATTTTCGCGTGTTCAGCATCTACGACGCGCGCGGCGGTTCCGGCGGCGACGTCGTGGACGGGCGCGGCGTGCGGCTAGGCGCGGGGTGGTATCCCGTCGAGCACTACATGGGCCAAACGTTTCGGTGGATGCACAACGACGGCCGGCTATTCGTCTCCGTCGACCGCGCGCAGCACGGCGTGCTGCGGCTGCTGCTCGAGGTGGGCCCGAGCATCGGAGCTCGACAAGCCGCGGTCACCGTTCGCGACGGGCGCGGTCGCACGCTCGTGCGCACGACGCTGGTCGGGCGCGGCGTCGTGACGCTGCCGCTGCAACAGCTCCCGCCCGGTGAGGACGAGCTCGTCATCGGGGCCGCCGGTGCGAACAAGCACGTTCCGCGCGATCCGCGGATCCTCAACCTGCGGCTGCTCTCCGCCGCCGTGCAGTAGCGTTCAGCTCTCTTCGTAATCGAACGAGCGCAGCACGTACGCGAGCTTGCGCCGGTCGCGCGCTCCGGCGGAATTGCCGCCCGGCCGAAACGAGTTCTCGGCCCGAACCCGCACCGTCACGGCGCGGTCCCACGTGCTGCGCGGCAACAGGACAGGGATGCGAAACTCGCCGTGCGCGAACGATTCCGACGCGAACACGCGCCCGTCCGCGGAGAACGTGACGCGCTGGCGCTCGATCGGCGTCCACGGCGGCAGCGTCACGTCCATCACCAGATAGCGTCCGGCGCTGGGGCGGAACGTGAAGTCGGCGCGCGTCGATGCCCAGCCGTCGCTGTACCAACCCTGCGCGCGCCGCACGATCTCGCCGACGATGCGGTTGCCGAGCGCGGCGATGCGCCGCTGCACGCGAGCACCCAGCGGCGCGAGCGGCCCGCACATCATGCGCGAGATCCACGCGTTCACGGCGGCGACGTAGCTCGGCATGCCGTACACGAACATCCCGGGCGGGAAGCGCTTGCGCGTGTGGCGCCGCATGATCTCGGCGAGCTCGCGCGCCCGCTTTGCGCCGCCTGCGAAGCTTTTGGCCGCGGGATACTCCCGGATCGCGCCCATGTCGTGCGGGATGTAAACCATCGGGTAGCGCAGCCCGATCCGCATCAGAAGCTCCCAGTCCAAGCCGTAATGGAGCGCTTCGTCGAGCCAACCGATCTCCTCGAAGATGCTGCGCCGAAAGAAGACCGTCTGCTGCAAGATGTAGTCCGAGACGTTCAGCAGCTTCCACAGATTGAATTGCTGGGTCACCGCGAACCGGGAGATGACGGCGCCGGCCTCGTCGATCTGGTAGCCCTCGCCGTATACGGCGCCGGCATCCGGGTTCGCCTCGAGCGCGGCGACGGCGGCGCTGATCGCGCCGGGGAGGAACACGTCGTCGGAGTTGAGCCACGCGACGTAGCGCCCGCGCGCGCGGTGAAACCCTTTGTTGATCGCTTCGGACTGGCCGCGATCGGGTTCCGAGACGAACGTCACGCGATCGGCGTAGCGCGCCACGACCGCCGCCGTGTCGTCGTTCGAGGCGCCGTCGATGATCAGGTACTCGACGTTTGGATAGTCCTGCGCGAGCACGCTGTCGATCGTCGCCGCGATGAAACGCCCCTGGTTGTACGAGGGCGTGACCACCGTGACGAGCGGCGCGTCAGCGGCGACCGAGTGCTCGATGCGCATACCAGTCACCGAAGTATCGAAGCGGGCGCCGCGGGTTGAGCGTGAGCCCGAGACCGAGCGAGAAGAGAACGGCGGAACGCTTGGGCCGCGTCGCGTCGAAGAACTGGTCGTTGCGGTCGAGCAACCAGCTCGCGTACGCGTACGCCCACGCGTACGGGACGTAGCCGTACTGGGTTTGCAAGACGCGGATGATTTCGCGGTGCACGTCCCCGCGCCGCGCGAGCGTCTTGTTGTCGCGGTGCATGCGCGAGCCCGCCACGAGCGTATCGATCTTCGCGAAATCGCCGCGGCGCGCGAGTCGGATCCAAAAATCGTAGTCCATCGCGAAGTCGAGCTTCGCCGTCATGCCGCCGACCGCGTCGAACGCAGCCCGCCGCACCGCAGCCGCCGGCTGGCAGATGTAGCAGCGCTCGCGCAGCGCGTCGCGGTCGAACGGTTGCGTCGGATACCGCTCGATGACGGCGTCGTCGTCGCCGATGTGAACCGCCTCGCCGTAGACGGCGAGCGCGTTCGGTGCGGACGCGAAGCCGTCGACCAGCGCTGCGACGCCGCCGGGATACACGATGTCGTCGGCGTTCAGGACCAGCACGATCTCGCCGTGCGATTCGGTCACGCCGCGGTTCACCGACCCGGCTTGGCCGAGGCCCTTTTCGACGACGAGCCGCGCGCCCGACCGCCGGACGATCTCGCCCGTGTCGTCGTCCGAGCCGCCGTCCACGACGATGTGCTCGATGGAAGCGTACGTCTGAGACGCGACGCTTGCCAGCGTGCGCTCGATGAAACGCCCGGCGTCGAGCGCGGGCGTGATGATGCTGACTACGATGCTCGCGTAAGACGCTTGCGCAGATCTTCGATCTCGCGCGTCCTCCCTTCGAGCGCGGACGTGACCTCCGCGAGCAGCAC
>JALZBE010000253.1 GCA_030947665.1 Vulcanimicrobiota bacterium
CGTCGACCGGGTGGCGAAGCTGATCCCGTCGGGCCCGACGGGCCTGTCGATCCCGAAGGCGCTCGACCAAATCCCGGAACTGGGGCTGCTGTACCGCAACGATCCGCAGATTCGCAAGCTGCTCGACACGGCGAAGTCGATCGAAGGGCTCGCGCGCCACGCGTCGACGCACGCCGCCGGCGTCGTGATCTCGAAGAACCCGCTGACCGATCACGTGCCATTGGTTCGCATCGGCGACGGCGACGTCAATACGCAGTACGACATGAACATGGTCGAGCGCGTCGGGCTGCTCAAGATGGACTTCCTCGGCCTGCGAAACCTCACGGTGATGAAGGCCGCCATGGACGAGATCCGGCGCACGGTGAACGCTGAGTTCGACATCGCGACGATCCCCGACGACGACAAGAAGACATACGACCTGATAAGCAGCGGCGAGACGCTGGGCATGTTCCAGCTCGAGTCCGAGGGGATGAAGCGCGTCTGCGTCGAGCTCAAACCGTCGCACATCGGCGACATCATCGCGCTCGTGGCGCTGTACCGGCCCGGGCCGATGGAGTGGATCCCCGACTACATCGCCGCCAAGCACGGCCGCAAGATTCCCACCTACATCCACCCGAAGCTCGAACCGATCCTCGCCGAGACCTATGGTATCGCGGTGTACCAGGACACCGTGATGAAGATCGCGCGCGACCTCGCGGGATTTTCGATGGGGCAGGCCGACGAGCTGCGCAAGGTCGTCGGGAAGAAACTCAAAGAGCAGATCCCGGTGTACCGCAAGAAGTTCCTTGACGGCTGCGCCGCAAACGACATCGGGAACGACGTCGCCGAGAAAATCTTCGCGTTCATCGAGCCGTTCGCCGGATACGGCTTCAACAAGGCGCACGCCGCGGCGTACGGCTGGATCGCCTATCAGACGGCATACCTGAAGGCGAACTACCCGCTGCAGTATTTCGCGGCGTTGATGTCGTCGGTGCGGAACAACACCGACAAGCTCGTGGAGTACATCGACGAGGCGAAGAAGATGGGGATCCCCGTCCTGCCGCCCGACGTCAACGCGTCGCTGGTGGAGTTCGCCGTGGTCGGTCAGGAGATTCGCTTCGGACTCGCGGCGATCAAGGGCGTCGGGGAGAACGCAGTTCGCTCGATTCTCGGATCGCGGGATGCCGGCGGGCCGTTCAAGGACTTGTTCGATCTCGTCGATCGCGTCGACATCAAAGCCGTCAATCGCAAGGTATACGAGGCGCTGATCAAGTGCGGCGCCCTCGACACGCTGCCGGGGAACCGAGCGCAGCAGCTCGACGCGCTCGATTCCGCGCTCGAAGTCGCGGCGCGCGAGGCGCGCGACCGCGAGCTGGGGCAGAGCTCGCTGTTCGGGATGATCGAGGAGCCGCACCCGTCGATGAAGCCCTCGCTGCGCGCGCTCTCCGCGCCGTCGACGATGGAGCAGCTCCAGTGGGAGAAGGAGACGCTCGGAATTTTCGTCTCGGGCCACCCGTTGGCGGACGTCGCGGAAGCGCTTTCGCGCACCGGCGCGGTGCCGGTCCGCGACCTGCGCGGTCTCGAAGACGACAGCCAGGTTCGCATCGCGGGCCTCGTGACGACGGTACGCCGCACGATCACCAAGGCGCAGGCGCAAATGCTCATCGCGACGGTGGAAGACACGACCGGCGCGATCGAGTGCGTCGTGTTTCCGAAGCAGTACGCCGACCTGCAAGCACGCTTCATCGAAGACGGGATCGTCATCATCACCGGGCGCCTGCGGATCCGCGAGCGCCGCGGCTCGACCCCGGGTGAGGACGTCCCGCTGGAGCTCAACGTCTCAGTCAACGAAGTGCAGCCGTTCGACCGCACCAGCGTCCGCAACGCACCGCCGCCGCCCGAGTGCTGGCACGTGACGGTGACGCTGCGCGAGCACATCGATCAGCTCGCCGTCCTGATCCAGGAGTGGTCGGGGACGACGCCGCTCGTGCTTCATATCAACGGCTCGACCGTCGAGCGCCGCGTCGCGTCGGATCGACGCGTCCGCGAACGCCTCGTCGCGATCGTGGGCGAGTCGAACGTGCGCGAAGGCGCCGCGTAGCGCCGTGCGACTCCCCGCCGGCGTCCGCGACTGGCTTCCGCACGAGCTTGCGCGCAAGCGTGAGATCGAGCAGCAGATGCGGGCGGTGTTCGGACGCTGGGCGTACGAGGAAGTGCAGACGCCCATCATCGAGCGGTTCGACGTCATCGAGCGCGGGCTCGGTAAAGAGACGTCCGACCTTCTGTTTCAGTTCAACGACCGGCGTTCCACCTCGCTCGCGCTGCGGCCGGAGATGACGACGCCTGTTGCGCGGCTCGTCTCGACGCGGATGCGCGAGGCGCCGTTGCCGTTGCGGCTTGCGTACATCGCGCCGGTGTTTCGCTACTACGAGCAGCCGCAGGAAGGCCGCATGCGCGAGCTGACGCAGGCGGGTGTCGAGCTTATCGGCGCGGCGGGGATCGATGCGGACGCCGAGACGCTGTTCATGGCCATCGAGGGGCTCGACGAGATCGGGCTGCGCGACGCGCGCTTCGACATCAACGACGCGCGCGTCGTCGACGGGATCCTCGACGGGGTCGGGCTCCACGGGGACGCTGCGCGCGAAGCCAAGGAGCTCATCAAGCAGCGCAATCTCGTCGCCTTGCGGAAGTTCGATAAGCCCGCGCTCGTGCAGTTCGCGCAGCGCCGCGGACACCACGGTGCGATCGGCATCGCGCGCAACGTCTGCCGAACGCCGGAATCGCTCGCGGCGCTGGACGCGCTCGATGTCGTGCTGGAGCGCGCCGAAGCGCTCGGCTACGGCTCGCGCGTCACCGTCGACTTCGCGCTGCTGCGCGACCTCGACTACTACACCGGGTTTTTGTTCGAAGGCTATGTCGCCGAACTCGGGTTTCCGCTGTGCGGTGGCGGACGGTACGACTCGCTGCTGCCGCGCTTCGGCTTCGACGTGCCCGCCGTCGGCTGGACCGCCGGGGTCGAACGGCTTCTGATCGCGCTCGAACGGCGCGGCAAGCACGTGCGGCGGCGAATGCACCGCATCGACGTGCTCGTCGCGGGCTCCGACGTCGTCGCGTCGCGCGAGCGCGCCGCGGGCAACGTCGTGCGCTACGCCGGCTCGGACCTCGGCGACGAGGCGCTGCTGGACGAGGCGCGCGCGCACGGCATTCCACGCGTCGTCATCGCGATCGACGGGACCGTGCGCGAGCTGCGCGTCGGGCCGCGCGTCGAAGGGCTTCCCGTGCCGCGCACGCCCTCGAACTGGGACGCGCGATGAGCCGACCTCCGGAGGCCGACGGCCGCCTCACCAACGCGCTCACGATCGCGTTGCCGAAGGGTGCACTCTACAAAGATGCGGCCGCGCGCCTGCGCGCCGCCGGGATCGACGTGCCCGAGCATGTCGGGCGCAAGCTCACCGTCACGACCAGCGACGGCACGACGCTGCTGTTCCTGCGCCCGAGCGACGTCCCGGCGTACGTCGAGTTCGGCTCGGCCGACTGCGGGATCGTCGGCAAGGACACGCTGTGGGAGACCGACCGCAACGTTGCCGAGCTCGCCGACTTGGGGTTCGGCTTTTGCCGGCTCGTCGTCGCGGGGCGCCGCATCGACCGCTATCACGAAGGCGCGCCGCTGCCGACGTTCTTGCGCTGCGCGACGAAGTTCACGCGCTCGGCGGAGACGTGGTTCGCCGAGCGCGATCTGCCCGTCGAGCTCATCGAGCTGCACGGTTCGGTCGAGCTGTCGCCGCTGGTCGGGCTGGCCGATCTGATCGTCGATCTCGTCGCGACCGGCACGACGTTGCGCGAGCACGACCTCGTCGTCGTCGAGGAGATCGCGGAGAGCACCGCCCGCTTCGTCGTGAACCCCGTGCGTTTCCGCGCGAAGTACGACGCGATCACTGCGCTGCTCGACCGCCTCACGACCGTGCCCGCATGACGACGGACATCGCGGCGCAATGAAGATTACGGACGCGACCGACCACGCTGCGCTGCGCGGGTTGTACGCGGGCGGCTGGGACCCGCCGGCAGCGATCGTCGACGGCGTGCGTGCGATCCTCACCGACGTTCGCGCGCGCGGTGACGAGGCGCTCGTCGAGTACACGCGCCGCTGGGACCATCCCGATGCGGTGCTCGCGAACCTGCGCGTCGACGTGCCGTCGCGCAAGAACGCGCGGCATCTCGTGCCCGAGCAAATCGCCACGGGCCTCGAGCTCGCGCGCGAACGCATCGCCGACTTCCACGCCCGCCAGCTCCCATCCCCGATCGACTATCGCACGCCGGATCTGACGCGCTACGCATTCCTCGCGCGGCCGCTCGCCGCGATCGGCGCGTACGTTCCGGGCGGCAGCGCGTCGCTGCCGTCGACCGTGCTGATGACGGTCGTCCCCGCAAAGGTGGCGGGCGTCGAGCGCGTCGTCGTCGTGACGCCGCCGCAGCGCGACGGCGGCGTCAACCCGGCGGTGCTGTACGCCTGCGCGTTGACGGACGTCGACGAGCTCTACGCCGTCGGCGGAGCGCAGGCGATCGGCGCGCTCGCATACGGCACCGCGACGATCGCAGCGGTCGACAAGATCGTCGGCCCCGGCAACGTCTACGTCACCGAAGCAAAGCGCCAGGTGTTCGGCACGTGCGGTATCGACGGGCTCGCCGGACCGTCGGAAGTGCTGGTCGTCGCGGACTCGCGAGCGAAGGCCGAATTCGTCGCGGCCGAGATGGTCGCGCAGGCGGAGCACGATCCGCTCTCGCGCGTCGCGGCGGTCTCGCGCGACCGTGCGCTGCTCGAGCGCGTCGCGGCGCTGCTCGACGGACCGTTCGGCCGCACGAGCGGCCGTGACGCGATCGTCGCACAGGTGCTCGACGAGCGCGCGTGGCTCGTCCACGCCAACACCGACGAACAGATCGTCGACGTCATCGAGCGTTTCGCGCCGGAGCACCTGTCGCTCATGGTCGACGAACCGTACGAATGGGTGCCGAAGATTCGGCACGCGGGCGCGATCTTCGTCGGCGACGACACGCCGGTCGCGGCCGGCGACTATCTCGCAGGAACCAACCACACGCTCCCGACCTCGGGCGCAGGCCGGTTCTCGTCGGGTCTGCGCACCGCCGATTACCTCCGCACGATGACGCTCGTGGAGAACACGCGCGCGCGTATGGCCGCCGATGCGGAGCTGCTCGCGGCGCTCGCCGATTTCGAAGGATTGCCCGCGCACGCGCGCACCGCCCGCA
>JALZBE010000022.1 GCA_030947665.1 Vulcanimicrobiota bacterium
CTCGACGTAGGACGTCATGGGATCTCGATCATTGCGCCGAAGGCCGCCGGTTTGTTCTACGCGCTGCAGACGCTCGAGCAGATCTCGGCGCGCTCCGGCGGCCGGCTGAGCACTCGCGGAGTTCGAATCACGGACCGGCCGGCGTATCGGTGGCGGGGGATCCACCTCGACGTCGCGCGCCATTTCTTCCCGGTGCCCGTGATCGAGCGGTACATCGACGTCGCCGCGCGCTACAAGCTCAACGTGTTCCACTGGCACCTCACCGACGACCAGGCATGGCGTCTGGAAAGCAGCCGGTATCCCGCGCTCACGTCCGGCATCGCGCACTACTCGCGCGCGGACGTGCGCGAGGTCGTCGCTTACGCGGCGCGCCGCTACGTCACCGTGGTGCCGGAGATCGACGTGCCGGGGCACACCGCCGCGGTGGTGCGCGCGTATCCGCGCCTCGCGTGCGCGCACGAGATGCTGTGCACGAATGCCGGCGGCCTGGAGTTCGCGCGCACCGTGCTGGCGGACGCGCTGGCGGATTTTCCATCGCCGTACGTGCACGCGGGCGGCGACGAAGTTCCGGCGCCGGCGCTTGCCGTGCAACCGGCGTTCACGCAGAAGATCGAACGCTTCGTGGAATCGCGCGGGCGGCGCTTCGCAGGCTGGGACGACGTTTTCACGCCGCAGCTCTCGCCGCGCGCGCTCGTCACGGTGTGGACGTCGCAGCGGCGCGCCGCGGCTGCGGCCGCGGGCGGCAACGACGTCGTCATCGCGACGGGAGCGCTGCATTTCGACAGCGTGCAAGGCGACGCCGCGCAGGAGCCGCGGGGCAGCGCGTACATGGCGACGCTGGAACAAGTCTACGACTACCCCGTCGCGCCGCCCGGGCTCTCGGCGGTATCCGCGGCGCACGTACTCGGCGCGCAGGCGGATGTCTGGACCGAACGAATTGCGACGGCGGACCATCTCTTCTACATGGTGCTGCCCCGCGAACTCGCGCTCGCCGAGAACGTTTGGACGCCGCGCTCGCAAAAGCGCTGGGACTCGTTCGTGGCGCGGCTGCCGGGCCAATTTGCGTGGCTCGACGCGCACGGTTTTCGCTTTCGCATCCCGAACGCGGCGTTCGCGCTGACCGGCGGCCGGATCGTATTCGAAGCGGTCCCCGGACGCGTGCAAGCGGTTCGCGCGTGGACCGCCGGACCCGCCGTGACCGTCGCGCTGAGCGTACCGCTGACGGGGGCCGTGATCCGCTATACGACCGACGGAACCGCGCCCACCGCGTCGGCGCGCGTCTATCGCGCGCCGTTCACCGTGGCCGCCGGGAGGGCGCCGGTCGTGCTGCGTGCCGCCGCGTTTTGGCGCGGTCGCGCGGGCGCGGTCAGCGAATGCGCCGTCGCGCGCAGCTCGCTAGCGGCCCTGCGCGGGCGCCGCGGCGCATCGCGGTCGTGGCGCGCGCTCGTTTCGCCGTAATGGTGCTCAGGTTTTTTGTGCGCGGCGTTTCGAGGGTGCGGACTCGATCGTGACGACGTTGTCGGGCGGCGCGTCGTCCGGCGACAGCGTGCCGTAGCGCGCCTTGTAGTACGAATCGCGCAGGTGCGCGAGCTTCATGTCGCGAGCGATCGGCTCGTCGTCGCCGCGGTACACGGTAACGCCGCGAAACAGGAGGACGTACGCGCCCAGCCGCAGGCGCCGCCAGTCCGAAACCGTCCAGCCGTTGGGCGCCATGACGGGGAACTCGTACGGCGGCAGATCGTCCTTCGCCGCGCCGAGCCGTTCGAACGAGACACGAAAACCCTCGCGCTGGAAGATCTGCTCCTGGAGCTCGGTGATGCTCAGACCCGTACGGCGTGCCATCAGGAACGCTTCAGAGCGTTTCCTTGCCGATGCCGCCGTGGAGCTGGTCGTCGATCTCGGCCGTGCAGCCCGCGTGGGCGCAGCCGCACGTGATGGTGGCCGCGTCGCGTCCGTCCGGCGAGTCGCAGTACGGGCTGCACACCGCTTTGGCCAGCGGGACCGTGCAGAGGCAGGCGAGGTTGTCGCACCGCTTCGAATCGTCGTTCATGCTGCACCCTTTCCCAAAGACGACCGTCCCCACCGTGAGCGCGCTCCGGGTGCGCGCGGTGAACGTGCCGCTCCCGAGTCCGCTCCTGACGGCCGGCGGCGCGGTCACGAGCGCGCCGCTCGTGCTCATCGACCTGGAGGCGGGCGACGGCATCGTGGGGCGCGCGTACCTCTTCTGCTACACGGCGCTCGCGCTGCGCGCGACCCGCGCGCTGCTCGAGGACCTCGCGCCGCTCGTGGTGGGGATGCCGCTCGCGCCGCGCACGATCGCCGCGCAGTTCAACGCGCGCTTTCGCCTGCTCGGGCCGCAAGGGCTCACCGGGATGGCGATGGCCGGCATCGACATGGCCGCGTGGGACGCGCTCGCCGTCGCGCACGACGTTCCGCTGTGCGTGCTGCTGGGCGCCGAACCGCGCGCGCTCGCGGCATACGACAGCCTCGGGATGATGAGCGCGCAAGACGGCGTCGCGCAAGCCCGGCGTAGCGCTGCCGCGGGCTTCACCGCGGTGAAGTTCAAGCTCGGCTGGCCCGATGTGGACACCGACGTGCGTTTCGTCGACGCGGTGCGCACGGAGCTCGGCCCCGCGTGCGAGATCATGATGGATTACAACCAGTGTCTCGACCGCGGCGAGGCGATCCGGCGCGGCAAGCTGCTCGAACGCTTCGGACTGCGCTGGATCGAAGAGCCGTGCCGCGCCGACGACGATGCGTCGCACGCGATGGTCGCGCGCGCGCTCGACACCCCGATCCAAATCGGCGAGAACTGGTGGGGACCGAACGACGCGGCGCGCTCGCTCGCGGCCGACGCGTGCGACGAGATGATGCTCGACGTGATGAAGATCGGCGGTGTCACCGGCTGGCTCGACGCCGCCGCGCTCGCCGCGCCGACCGGGCGCCGCGTGTCGAGCCACCTCTTCCCGGAGTTTAGCGCGCACCTGCTCGCGGCGACGCCGCAGGCGCGCTATCTGGAATGGTTGGATCTCGCGTCGCCGATCCTCGAAAACGCCGTCGCGCCGTCGGACGGCGTGTTCCGAATCGCCGACCGACCCGGCACCGGGCTTCGCTGGAACGAGGACGCGGTGCGGCGGTTCGCCGTGAGTTAGCTGTGCGCCAACTCCCCGGTGTCCCATTGCGCGGTGCGCGTTCCGGCGTCGTAGCCGCTGCGCAAGAACGTCATGAGCGCCGCGCCCGGATCCTCCGCGGTTCGCACGATGTCGTACGCGATAATTCCCATGTGGCCGCTGCCCGACGGCGCCCACGACGCTCCCGCGGGAGCGAGCGTCATGGTGGTGAGGTCCGCCGGCTCGGGTGCCGTGTACGTATAATATGCGGGCGCGGGAACGTTCGCATCACCGGGCCAGAATCCGAACGCGATCACCTCGTGCGAATATGCCTCGCGCTGCACGGGATCGGTTTTCGGCGGCCCGGCGGCGCGCTTTCCGGAATAGCGCCCGAGCGCAAGATCGAAGCCGTGCCAGAAGAGTTGGACCGGCCCCTGCTTGCCCGCGAACTCCGTCGCGAAGCGCTCGAAGACGACCGTCGACCACGCGATCGCGTTCCACCAGCGCCGCACGGCCGCCATGTCGTACGCGTGGTGCTCGCGATCCTGATCGAACGGCGTCGACTGGCCGGGGAAACCGTACGGCTTCGCGAGGATCGGAACGTCGAGCCCGGCGCTCCGCAGCGCGCCGCGCAACGCCGCGTAGAACTCCGCGACCGACAGACCGTCGCGCAGCGCGAAGCGAACGGGCTCCGGTGCGGTGCTCGCGCGCACGACCGCCCGGTGGTCGACGACATCGAGCTCGATCTCGAAGAACGTGTCGCCCGAGCGCAGAAGCTGCGTCTTGAGCCCCTGCGCCGTCGGCCGCAGCGTACAATTCCACCAGTGGTTGCGCAGGGCGGTAGAGCGCAGCGCGATCTTGCCGACGATCTGGCACCACAGATGCAGCGTCGTCTTGGTCTGCTCCCACTCGGCAAACGGAAGGGGTTCTAGTAACGCGATCGCCATCGCACCATTCGACGTCCGCCGTCAGCGCACGGTTTCGCGGACGACGCTGTTCAGTGCGAGGCGGGGAAGGTTTGGCGTTCGATGCGCAGGCCTGGGCCGAGGACGAGCGTGACGTCGCCGTCGGCGAGGGGCTGGCGATCCGGGGCGTGCAGCTCGCGCGGGAGCGTGCTCGGATCGACCGCGATCGTCGCGCCGGGTGCGAGCGGGAGCTTCGGAAAGATGAACGTCCCGTCGGCGGCGGTCTCCACGGTGGTGCCGCCCGGATCGATGGAGATGATGATGCCGGCGAAGCTCGCGTCCGGCGACCAGACGGCGCGATCGGACACGATTACGCGGCCGCGCACGGTACGGAACGGCCAGATCGGCAACGTAACGCCGTCGCCGGGCGCATCGATGCGCACGCTGACGTCGGGCGAACCGCGCATCCCGTCGTCTGTCTCCACGGCGAAAACGTGCGGTCCGCGTGTGACGGCGACGTGTCCGACCGGTGCCACCGCGAGCCGCGACGGAACGCCGTCCACGAACAGCCGCAGCCGCTGCGACGCGTCTCCGTCGACATGGATCACCGCGTCGACTGTCGGGACCGACGGCTTGCGGCGGGCCGGGATCCCCATCGCGAGGCCCAAGCGCACGGCGTGCGCCGTCGCGCCCGCCGGACGTACGGTCCCTTCGAGCACGAGCAGCGGCGTCAGCGGAACCGACAATCCGACGATGGGTGCGATGCGGCCCGCGCTGGGGAATCCGGCGCCGGCGATCGCGTTGATGCCGCGGCGCGTGGTGCGCAGCGTCAGCGCGGCGTCGCGAGTGCCGGCTGACGTCGTCGCGGTGAGATCGAGGACGGCGCCCGGAAACGCGAACATACCTTGCACGCCGCCGGAACGCTGCGGGCCCGGCACGGAGTACGCTTGCAGCGACGCGTTCGCCGACTGATACGCGAGGCTCGCGGTGAGCGTGCGATCGGAGACGGATGCCGATGCGAGTAGCCCGTGCGCGCGCGTCGAGATGCCGAAGAACGGCGCGAGCGGCTGGTGCGGGCCCGTCGAAAGCCCCGCGACGGCGGTTGTCGCCGGGCTCAGCTCGCGGCCGATGTCGAGGTTTACCGGCGCGTCGTTCGGACCCAGCGGCAAGCCGCGCCCGGCGTACGCGGCATCGGCTTCGAGGAACGTGCGGCCGCGCGTTCGCGCGGCGAAGCCGATGCCCACGCCCTTATCGCCCGCGAGCACTTCGGTGGAGAAATCGCCCCACGGATGGCGCGTTCGCCGCAAGCTGCGCACGATGGTCTGGTCGTACGCGCCGTTGCGCCACAGCGTGGCGACCGTCGTCGAACCGCCGTGGAGCGCGTCACCGAACGTCATCCCCATGAGATCGGTGCCGTCGGCGAGCCGCCGCCCCGCGAACAGCGTTCGGCCGCCGCGCCCCAGCGCGATCCCTTCGTACAGCGTGCCGCGGAAGATGGTACCGGCGAGCGGATCGGTCAGCATCCCGAGCGCGACGTTGCGTTCGGCCGAACCGACGACGACCGTCGCGTTGGGCGTGCCGAAATCGTTGACCCCGGACGACGTAAGGGAGGTCTGCAGCACGCCGCTTTTCGTCTCGCTCGAGATCTGCAGCAGCCGCGTCGACCCGACCCGGTCAAGGGCGATCACGATGCGGCCGGCCGTCGCCGGATGCGGCGCCGCATCGTCGGACCGATGCACCGCGCCGTGCGGCGCGGGGCTCGGATGCGGCACCGGCGGCCGCGCGATCTCGACGATACGCGCCGGCGTTCCGACTTGGATGGGCCGAACGAATGCGATCCCGCCGTTCGCGCTCTCGCAGCGCACGCCGAAGAGGCGCGACACGTCGGCCGTGTTCAGATACAGCCGCCCCGCGCGGCTCACGACCGCTTCCCCGAACAGCAAGCGCAACTCACCGTTCTCGCGAACCCTGCGTGAGCCCGCCGTCACGACGACCGTGCGATCGTCGCCCGAAAGCCGCATGCCGTCGCCGAGCGCCACGACCCGCCACCCGAGCGCGTTCGCCACGGCGTCGAGCGGAACGAGCGCCGTCTCGCCCGGGCGCTGCACGGCGATCGAGCCGAGCGCGACGTCGTCCACGCGAACGGAAAGCAGCGCGTAGGCGCGCGGCGGCCGCGCGAACTTCGCGGCGCTGATCGCGTTGCCGGCGAACGCGGCGTTGCCGGCCAGCGCGATGAGGACGCCGGCCGCGACGAGCCGGCGCCCGAAACGCATCGCGTTCACGGCGCGTTCGCCGTGACGCTCATGTTCGCGTTCGCGTAGGTGTCGGCGGTGAACGACGATGCGTCCGGCGTGCAGTCGAGGTACAGCGTGACGGTGAAGTTGATCGTGTTGTTGCTGTTCGCGGTCACCGTCCCGCACGTCACCGCGCTCGCGGAAAGTCGCACCATCCCGCTCGACGTGAAGATTCCGCCGGGATCCGACGTCGCCGTGCACTGCGCCTGAAAGGCCGACTGCGGTATCGTGTTGCCGCCGGTCCCGGTGATGAGCGGAGCCGTGATCGTGACGGAGCCCTGCAGCGGAGACGTGCGGATGCTCAACGCGTATGCGTACGACTGGCTGCCGGGCAACGCGGGGTTGGCGAGGCTCGGCACGGCGAAGGTGATGTTGCCGGAACTCGTCGTAGTGAACAAGTTGATCTTGCCGGACGCCGCCTGCGCCGGGACCGCGCACGCCATCATCGCGAGTACTCCGGCAACGACCGTCGCGACGCGCGCGCGCATCAGCGTACCGTGAAGTCGGTCGTGCCCTCGATCAGCGTGTCGCCGCCGTAGTCCACCGTGAGCTGAAGCTTGTATGTGCCCGGGAGCAGATCGCGCAGCGTGCGCGTGTACAGGCGCGGTTCGCCGCCGAAGATCGCCGGCGTGCTGTCGTCGCGCTGCTGCACGACGCGGGCCGCCTGCGCGACGAGCATCCGGATCTGCGGCCGCACGTAGTTGCGGCCGTCGTTGACGAAGCGCGCCGTGAACTGCACGCTGCGGTCGCCGGCATCGACCACCTTGAGGCTCGTCAGCTTGAGATGCCGGCTTGGCGCGCCGACGGTCTCGTAGGCGAGGATGTTCGCGCCGACGCCGAACGACTGCGCGCTCGGGCTTCCGGCGGATGTCGCGCGCACGAAGTAGCCGCCGCGATAGTCCTGCGGCGTCGCGGAGAACCCGCTCGGCAGCACGAGCGACAGCGTCATACGACGCGTCTCGCCCGGTTCGAGCGTGAACTCCGAGGCGGAAAGGCGCAGGTGTGGGTTCAGCGACAGCGCGCCCTCGGTCCCCGGGCGTTCGCTTTTCATCGCGCCGTCGAGCGTCGTGCGCCAATCGATTTGCGTCGCCGACACGACGGCCTTTTCGCTGCCCACGTTCCTGATGGTGACCGGCGTGCTGACCTGGCCGCCGGGCGCGAGCGAGAACTGCACGACGAGCGGCTCGACGGAGATCTGTAAACCGGGCGCGTCGGCGCGGCTCGCGGACGGTGCGAGCCCGAGCGCGACCGTGCCGGCGAGCACGATCGCGCTCGTGCGCAGCGACGAACGCATGCGGCTCAGTTCGCGGTAGCGGTCGCCGTGAACGCGCCGTTCGTGTACGTGTCGGACGGAACCTGACCGGCGTCGATCGAGAGCGCGACGACGAGGCTGTAGTTCGCGACGATCGTGCCCGTCCACGACTGGCAGTTGACTGCCGACGTGGAGAGCGCCGTGCCCGAGGCGAGCGTTCCGGCGGTGCCGGCGAACGTGGGCGAACCGGTCGTTCCGCCGGTGCACGTCATCGTGAGCGCGGAGGCCGGGACCGACGCGCCGCCCGAGCCGGTGATCGCAGCACCGGTCAGTGACACCGACGTGCCGCCCGTGTCGGCCTTGGTCGAACGGAAGCTGCCGGCGAGCGTCGCGGTGTTCGTGCAAGCGACGACGCCCGACACGGTCGCGCCGACGGCGCACGAGATGTTGCTGCCGGCGCTATACGTGACGCCGATGGTGGCCTGCGTGGCGGCCGTCACCGCGACCGTGACCGTGGCGGTGTTGGAGGCGGCGGCGGCCGGAGCGGCCAGCATCCCGATCCCCAGAGCTGCGGCCGAGACGCCGGCCAAAATGCGCGATACCATACGGAAATTCCCGTCCTCCATGAACGCGAGCGCGAAAGTCTCCCGCTCCAAGGAGATATCGGACGGTCGGTTGGCCGTCAATAGGCCGCGGACACGAACTTTACCTGAGCGGCAGCGCGCGAACGGAACGTCCGGCCACGGGTACGACTATCGTCGGCTTGCCCCGCCGAGAACATGAGCCGGACCGCTTGCTAAAGCACTGACCCAGTGAGCGCGGGCGGACATTGTAGCGAGCGGCCGAGGGTGGACGCGTCGCTCGGATTCTCCTACTATCATCGAAATGCTCCCATGGCCGGCGTCATTCGGCCGCATCTTCGTGTGGCTTCTGCTCGTCTGCGTTCTCGCTGCGCCGGCGGCGGCTGCCGAATCCGCGCGCATCGTCGTTCGGGTGACCGTCGTCGACTCGGTGTCGCGGCGGCCGGTTGCGCACGCGCACGTGCGGCTGCTCAGCGACGCGCGGCAGTACGACGGGTTCAGCGGCGCCGACGGCGTCGTCGAATTCACCGGCGTCGTGAGCGCGAACTACGGCGTGCGCGTCGATGCGGACGGCTATTCCTTCGGTCACGATGCCGACGTCACGGCGTCCGGTGCGCCGGCGCAGTCCTTGACGGTGACGGGCGTACGAACGAAGCTTTCGCGGATCGGGGCCGTCGCGACGCGTTCGCGCCCGGCACCGAACCTCGCGCAAGGCACACGCGAGACGGATCCGTCAGCGATCATCGCCGGCGGCGTCGGCGGTTCGCTCGACACGATCCCCGCGATCGGTCGCAACGCCGCGGACGGTTCGTTGCTGATCCACAATCACGACGCGTCGACGACGGCGGCCACGTTGAACGGCGCGCCGATCTTTCCGAGCGGCACCAAGAACCAGCTCGGCCTGCTCAACAGCGACATCTTCTCGTCCGCATCGCTGGGCACGGGCGCCGTCGCGGGTGCGCCCAACGGGTCGCTCGACACGCGCACGTACGATCCGACGATCGATTGGATCGGGATGATCCAAGAGCGCGCGGCGTCGTTCGGCAGCTCGGCGCTGACGCTGCAAGAGCGCGGGACCGCGGGGCGCGTCGGGTTCTCGGCGGTGCACGCGCAAGCGGAGCTCGGCCATCCGCTCGACGGCCGCTACTATGCGGACACCACCGGCCTGGCGTACAACCACCATGCGAACTCGCTCTCGTCGGGCGACACGTTCACCACGCGGTACGGCTTCGACGCGAACCACGTCGCGTTCTTGAGCCTCGGCAGCGTAACGACGACCACCCCGCTGATCTGCACGGAGGATTCCGGCCCGCTGCCGTGCGGGTACGGCACCGGGAATCGGACCGCGCAGCGCGTCGGCTACGCGCAGCTGCGCGACATGCTCACGCTCGACCGGGCGTCGCTCGAGTTTCAGGTGTACCAATCGCGCAGCCGCAGCTCGCAGCTGTTCGACACGAAGCTGAGCGCCGGAACGGCCGCCGGGTTCGAGAACACCACCATGACCGACCGGCGGGGCTATCTCGCGAAATTCGGGCTGCTCTACGCGCGCTCGCGCGTCGCGCACCTGAGCGTGTCCGGGTATCGCGACGTTACGCAGAACGGCGGATCGTTCGTCGCCTCGACGTTTCCGCCGCCCATCGCATCGTCGGTACTGTCGATCGCAGCCGACCTCCCCGTGATCGCTTCGCGAAACCTCACCGTAACCGCCGGCGCGGGACGCGACACGAGCGGCGGCAGCAGCCACGGGACCTTCGACGTTCGCACGACGTACCAGCTCACGAACCGTGACGGGCTGAGCGCATCGTTCGCGACCGGACACCTGGGGACGCGGCAAGCGTCGTTCAGCGGGATCGGCCTCCCGGCGGACCTCACGTTCGATTGCAACGGCGGGGCGGCGATCGGCGACGGGCCGCTCATCGCACCCGGGTCGATCTCGGCGACGACGCAACTGCGTGCCGGTCTGAATCACTCGGGCGCGCGCATCTCCGCGAACGTCGACGCCTATCGCGAGGTGAGCCGCAACGCGTCCGTCAGCGCCATCGTGCCGGCCGGCGCGCTGTCCGGCTCGTTGTTCGCCGGAACGTACTTGCCGGCCGCGTCGCAGGCGGGCGCATCGAATTGCGGCCGGCCGTTTCCGGTGACCGCGGCGAATCTCTTCTACCGCGTCTCGAGCCCGGTCGACCGCATCGTGAACGACGGCTTCGACTCGTCGGCGCAGTTCGACATCGGGCGCGCCGTCCGGCTCGAGGTCGCGTACTCGCTGTCACGGGCTCGCGCGTTCGGATCGGGCTTTCCGTTCGTGGCGGGCTCGGATCTTGCCGCCGGTTCGCAGATCCCGCTGCGCCCGCTGCATCGTGAAGAGGCGAAGCTCACGTACGCCCTGAGCCGCGCCACGTCGCTCTTCGGGCTCGCGCACTACGACGGCAGCAACAATACCTATCGGGCTCGGCCCCTGACGACGCTCGATCTCGCAGCGCGGTTTTCCTCGTTCACCGGCGATCTGACGGTCGCCGTGCAAAACGTGACGAACGCCGACGCCGGCCCGTTCGCCCGGTTCGACCCGTTCCCGACGCTCGCCACGCCGGCCGCGCCGCGGACGATCAGCGTCCGCTATCGCTTGACGCTGGGCAAACAGGGCATCGACAGGGCGGCGCTGCTGTCGGCGCCGTTCTCGCAGCAAGGCGGGTTCATGTTCGTCCCGCAGCCGTTCGAATCGGTCGCGCGGACCGATTGGCTCGCACCCGACAAAGAAGGCTTCCTCTGCGGCGCCGAGCAGCTTCCGCAAGCAAAAGAGTACGCGGACGCGATCCGCGCGTACGACGCGCGCATCCAGGAAGCATTGCGGGCGGATTCGCAGCGCAAGGATTTTCCCGGCACCTCCTTCGGTGCGCTGGATCTTTCGTTCGTGCGCAACGCCTCCGGCTACGCAATTCGTATCAAGGTGCGACCGGGTCAGGGCCGCAAGATCAGTCCGTTCATGCGCTGCACGCGGGTTCATACCGGCACCTACGACGAAGCTCAGCGGCTGCGTCTCTACGCCCCCACGTGGCAGGAACACGAGGCACAAGGCTTCGGCTTCTTCTACTCACCGCAAGCGGGCATCTATTTCGCGCCGCAGGGCGCCGACGCGACGCGAACGTCCGAAGTCGAGTTCCGCATGGGCCTCCCCGCGCGCGCCCCCGCGAATCCGTTCGCGATCGACGAAGCGGCGTGTCCGGCGACGTACCGGCCGGGCGTGCAAGACGCGCTGCGCACGCTTAAAAATTACATCACCGCGGTGTACGCGGGCGGACATCCGACGACGCCTGAGGGCTTTTCGATCACCAAACATGCGGCCAAGTCGGAGCCGTGGCTGGAGCTGATCGCGGACGACCGCGCGTTCGGCGAAGCGCTCTTCAACTGCGTGCACGCGCCCGCCATCGACCTCAAAGACTTGGCCGGACGCGGCCTCTCGGGCGCGAACTTTCCGAGCTTCGACTACGCGCCGAGCCTGGGCTTCTACCGCGCGACATCGATGCTCCAAATAAAGAAGTAGTTCGCCGCGGCGGCTTTCCGGCGGTGAAACACGAAGAGCGTGCGATGCGCGTGTCCCTCCTCGAGCATCGGCGTTCTCGAACGCGAACATCGTGTGCCGCCGGCGCTCGTCGTGCAAGCCGGCGCCGTTTAGCCGTCCGCCCTTGCGACCGGGCTGCGGTAGTGGAAGTCCACGAAGTCGCGCACGTCGCTCTGCAGCTGTGGATCGCCGGGCCAGAATGATTGCACGAGGTAGAGCGCTTCGTCGATCCCCGAGGTGACGCCGCCGCACGAGATGATGTCGCCGTCGTCCACCACGCGCGCGTCCCAGTCGGGGTTGAGCACGCGCACGCCCGACGCGACGAGGTCGTTGATCAACCCCGGATGCGTCGTCATGCGGCGTCCTTGCGCGATCCCCGCGCCGACGAGTCCGACGGCGCCGGTGCACACGGACACGACTTGCCCGCCGCGCGCGTGCTGGCGCGCGATCACACCGGTGAACGCGCGGTTGTCCCGCTGCCGCATGATGCCGGTGCCGTCTTCGACGTCGCCGCCGGCGACGATCAAAATATCGGGAAGCTCTCCGCCGTCCCACGGTTCTGTGCCGAGCATGAGGCCGTGGATCCCGGTCACGAACCAATGCCGGCCGTTCGGCCCGTCGTACGGTAGTGCGCCCGAGCCGTCGACCGACACGACGCGCAACGTGAACGGTTTGCCCGACGGATCGCGGGTCGCATCGCCCAGATAGCGGTTCGCCGTCTGCAGCACCGCAGCCGGTCCGACGACGTCGAGCTCGTCGCACCGGTCGAACGCCATGATGCAGACGGACTGCGGCGGCGTGCGCGTAGGAGAGGTCGTCATTGGGATGCTGCTCCGATCTCGACTACCGCGGCGACGCCGTTGCGCCGCGCCCAGAACGGGGCATCGGGCCAGCGGCGCTCGTCGGAATAGAATTGTCGCCGCGTCGCGAGGTACTCGGCGTACTCGCGCGCGGCGTAGCGCTCGTATTTCGTGCGCCCGCCCGCGTCGCCTCGCAGCATGTCGAGCAC
>JALZBE010000254.1 GCA_030947665.1 Vulcanimicrobiota bacterium
CGCGAGCATCCCGGCCGCCGACTTCGCGATGCAGCGAAACGTGCCGATCGTGTTGATCTGGATGATGCGCTCGAACTGGTCGACCGGAAAGTGCACGATCGCGCCGGTCTTCTTGTCGCGCGACGCGGTCTTGAACGCGTTGCCCGTGCCCGCGCAGTTCACCAGGATGCGTTCCTGACCGTGAGCCGCGCGCGCTCGCGCGAAGCCCGCGTCGACCTGCGCGTCGGACGTGACGTCGACCGCACAGAACGTGCCGCCGAGCTCGCGCGCGACCGCCTCGCCGCTCGCCGCGTTCAGGTCGAAGATTGCCACCTTCACGCCGCGCGCCGCGAGCGCCCGCGCCGTCGCCGCGCCCAGTCCGGATGCGCCGCCGGTCACGACGGCGGCGACGCCGTCGTCGAGCTTCACGACGCGAGCCGTTCGACGATGGTCACGTTGGCGAGCCCGCCGCCTTCGCACATCGTCTGCAAACCGTAGCGCCCGCCGCGCCGCCGCAGCGTGTGCAGCAGCGTGGTCATCAGCTTGGTGCCGGAACTTCCCAGCGGGTGCCCGAGCGCGATGGCGCCGCCGTGCACGTTGAGCTTGGCGGGATCGGCGCCGGTCGTCTTCAGCCATGCGAGCGGCACCGGCGCGAACGCCTCGTTCACTTCGAACGCGTCGATGTCGTTCGCACTCAGCCCGGCCTTTGCGAGCGCGCGCTGCGTCGCCGGGATCGGCGCTTCGAGCATGATCACCGGGTCGTGCCCGAGCACGCTCATGTGCACGATGCGCGCGAGCGGCTGCGCGCCCAGCGTCGCGAGGCCGCGCGCGTTCGCGATCAGAACCGCCGACGCGCCGTCGCAGATCTGGCTCGAGCTCGCGGCGGTGACGCGGCCTTCAGGGTGCAGCAGCTTCACCGACTGGATCGCTTCCAGCGTCGCGTCGAAGCGGATGCCTTCATCGATCGCGTGCGTCTCGGTCAAGCCGTCGCCGTACCGCACTTCGAGCGGCACGATCTCGTCGTTGAAATAGCCGGCGTTCGTTGCGGCGATCGCCTTGCGGTGGCTGTCGTAACTGTACTGGTCGATCTCGTCGCGCGAAAGATCGTACTTGCGCGCCATCATCTCGGCGCCGGTGAACTGGCTGAACTCGACGCCGGGATAACGGTCCTCCATCGCGGCGCTCTTGTACGTGCCCATCCCGTGCTGGGCGGGGAACGCGGTCGACGAGCTGATCGGCACGCGGGTCATGCTCTCGACGCCGCCCGCGATGACGACGTCCATCGTCCCCGACATCACCGCTTGCGCCGCGAAGTGCAGCGCCTGCTGCGACGATCCGCACTGGCGGTCGATCGTCGTGCCCGGCACGCTCTCGGGCAGCGACGACGCGAGCACGGCGTTGCGCGCGACATTCATCGCCTGCTGCCCGATCTGCACGACGCAGCCGAGAATCACGTCGTCGACCGCCGCCGGGTCGGCGCCGGCGCGTGCGACGACCGCGTCGAGGACCTGCGCCGCCAAATCGGCGGGGTGCCAGCCCGCGAGCTTGCCGCCTTTGCGGCCGCCGGCAGTGCGCACGGCGGCGACGATGTATGCTTCGGGCATGCGCTAGACTACCGCGATCGGGAGCGCGGACCTTTCAAGAGCGCGCCGAACGACGCGGCATGGAGGCGTTCGTGAGGCCGCAGGTCGGCGCAGGAGCCCGCGCGCTCGACGCGCGCTGGTATCACGCGCCCGACGTGTTCGTGCAGGAGCAGGAGCGGATCTTTGCGCGCGACTGGATCTGCGTCGGGCGAACCGAGCAGCTGGAGCGCGCGGGCGACTTCGTACTGGCGGAGATCGCCGGCGAGAGCATCATCGTCACGTGCGGCGCGGATGCGCGGGTGCGCGCGTTCTACAACGTGTGCCGCCACCGCGGGACGCGGCTGTGCACGCAGGCGTCGGGCCGCTTCGCGGGCTCGATCCAATGCCCGTACCACGCCTGGACCTACGCGCTCGACGGCAAACTGATCGCCGCGCGTACGATGGCGGACGTCCCGGATTTCGCGCGCGACGATTTCCCGCTGCGGCAAGCGCACGTCGCGACGTTCGACGGCTTCGCGTTCGTTTCGCTCGCACCGCAGCCCGAACCGTTCGCGCACGCGTTCGCGCCGCTGATCGGGCGGTTCGCGCGCTGGAACCTCGGTGAGCTGCGCGCCGCGCGCGCGATCGCGTACGACTTGGCGTGCAATTGGAAGCTCATGTTTCAGAACTACTCGGAATGCTATCACTGCCCGCTGGTCCACCCGCAGCTCGACAAGCTCTCGCCGTCCGACAGCGGGCGCAACGATTTGTGCGAAGGGCCGTTTCTCGGCGGCTACTCGCAACTGCGCCGGCCCGGCGGCAGCCTCACGACCACGGGCACCTCCGCGCGCGCGCCGCTCGGCGACGTCGGCGGCGACGATCTCCACCGCGTGTACTACTACACGATCTTCCCGTCGCTGCTGCTGAGCCTGCACCGCGACTACGTGATGGCGCACTACGTCCAGCCGGTCGCGCCGGACCGCACGCGCGTCACCTGCGCGTGGTTGTTCGACGCGACCGCGATCGCGGCGCCCGGATTCGATCCCGGCGACGCCGTCGACTTCTGGGACGTCACCAACCGCCAGGACTGGGCGATCAACGAGCTCACGCAGCTCGGCACGGGCTCGCGCGCGTACGTGCCGGGTCCGTACGCCAACGCCGAAGGCCTGCTGGCGGCGTTCGACCGGCACTACCTGCGGCAGATGCGCTAACCGTGCGGAATGTGCTCGTCGCCGGCGGTGCGGGCGGCGTCGGAGAAGGCATCGTGCGCGCGCTGCTGACTTCCACCGACTGCACGGTGATCGTGACGTCGCGCGATCCGGCACGGCTCGCGCTGCTGGAGTCGCGCGTCGCCGGTCACGCCGATCCGAAGCGATTGGTCAGCATCGTCGGAAACGCGGGTGAACCCGTGGGCGTGAACGTGATCGCCGAACGCATTCGCACAGAGCTCGGCGGCATCGACGTCGCGATCCCCTCGCTGGGCGGCTGGTGGGACGGCGGACCGCTGATCGAGCTCGACCTGGCGACGTGGGATGCGGTGCGCACCGAGATGCTCGACACCCACGTGGTGTTCGCGCGCACGTTCGTCCCCGAGCTGCTGCGGCGCGCGGGCGGTCGGTATCTGGGGATCGGCGGCGGCGCCGCGCTGCAGCCGATCCGCAACGCGAGCATCGTGTCGATCGCGGCGGCGGCGCAGCTCATGCTGACGCGCTCGCTGGCGCTGGAGCTCGCCGGCCGCGACGTGCGCATCAACGAGCTGGTGGTGAACGGTCCGGTACGCACGCGCGAATCCGCGGTGGTCGCTCAGCGCAGTTGGATCACGGCGGACGAGGTCGGCGGCGTCGTCGCGGAGCTGGTGAACACCGGCACGTCGGCGTGGCCGGCATGTCGCACCGACGGCCCGCTGCTGATCATGGACCCGGTGCAGCGCTCGCGCTGAGCGCGAGCACGGCGAACGTCGCCAGCCAGTGCTCGCCGGCGTAGTCCGTCGCGAGGTGCGGCAAGCTCGCGCGCAGGTGCGCATCGGCGGCGGACAGCATCGGCGCGCGCCGCGCGTCGTCCGCGTCCAGCACGCGTGCGATCGAGCGCAAGCACCACGCGCGGCTCAAGTTGAGGCCGTCGAGGTGCGCGATCCGCCCGTCGGTGCGGTCGCTCACCGTCACGGGCGCGAACAGCGCCGCCGGCTCGCACCGTTCCAAGCGCGGCAGAAAGCGCCGCAGCCACGCCGCGTACTCGGGCGCGCGCAGCACGCGCCGCATGCACTCGGCCTCGACCAGGGCCGGTGACAAAAAGTCCTCGCCGCCGGGCTCCCAGGCTTGGCAATCGGCGTCGTTCGCGAACCACGCGCGCGCTTTGTCGCGCGCGAGCCCGAGCAGCGAGTCATCGCGGCAGCGCGTCGCGTACTCCAGCGCGAGCGCGAGGGCGAACGCGCTGTTGGCGTGCGTCCCGGCGCGCACGGGATATGTCGCGTACGGCAGATGGCGCAGAAACCGCTGCGCGAACGCACGCGCCAGCGGGGCGAGCGTCTGCGCGCGGCGCCGTCCGTCATCGTCGGCGTGGCGCGCCAATTCGGCTTGCAGCATCAACAGCCACGCCCACCCGTACGGCCGCTCGAACGTGCCGCGTCGCGGTTGCTCCAGGTACGCCAGTTCGCCCGCGACGTTCTCCGGCGTGATGTGCGCGTCGAGCAGCGCGCCGATTCGCGCGGCCTCGGGCAGCGCCGGAAACGTTCGCAGCAGCGTGCACAGCAGCCAATAGCCGTGCACGCACGAATGCCAGTCGAAGCTGCCGTAGAAGATCGGGTGCAGCGCGCGCGGGCTTTGCAGATCGCAGGGCGCGCGCAGCACGTGGTCGAGCTTGTTCGGGTATTCGCGGGTGACGTGGCCGAGCGCGAGCGCGGCGAAGCGCGCCGCGAGCTGCGGCGTTAGATCGACCATGCGTAGGCGTTCCACCACGGCGCCGCCACGGGCGCAAGCCACGTGCCGTTCTTCGCCCGGATGCCGTCCGGGCCGGCGCGCCAGCCGCCGCGTTCGAGCAGCCCGCGCGCCGCCGCGGGATCGTGCGGGCACGCGGGATTGTTCGCAAAGCCGATCGATGCCGGCGGTACGATGTCGTGCGCCGGTAGCGCGGTGCGATACCAGAGCTTGTCGATGAGCACAGCGTAGTCGATCGCGCGCGCGATCGCGCGGCGCACCTCGGCGTGGCGCAGCGCCGGCCGTGCGTCGTCGAGCATCAGGATCTCCTGTGAGTTCCAGTCGGTCAGCGTCGAGCGCACGCCGGGCGCCGTGCGAAAGCCGCGAGCGACGGAACTTCGGTGGCGAGGTCGCCGACCGGCGTGCCGTGCGCGTCCGAGATGACCAGATACGAGAAGATCAGGGACGACAGGTCGTAGCTGAGGTCCATCGTCGACAGCAGCGGGTTGACGCTGTCGGGGTCGGCGACGTCAGCCAGCCGCAGGACGCCGGGCTGCGTCCACGGATGTCGCCCGGCGTGCGTCGCCGTGCCGGCGGGTGTGCACCCGCTCAGCAGCACGAGCGCCGCGGCGGCCGCGCGTACGCGCTGCCCCGCGGTCATCGCGCGGACGACGGGCGTCCCCACCAATCGAACTTCGTCAGTGCCCGACGAGGCCGAACGACAGAGCGCGCGTCGCGTCGCTGCGGCGATACGATCCCAGAC
>JALZBE010000255.1 GCA_030947665.1 Vulcanimicrobiota bacterium
ATGCTCTTCAAAGAGATGCGCAAGAGCGCGCCGCCCGTCTCGCTGACCGGCAAGACGTCCAACGCCGAAGCGACGTTCAGCGACATGCTCGACGAGAAGCGCGCGGAAGCGCTCTCGAAGTCGGGCTCGCTGGGCATCGGCAAGATCCTCGAGCAGCAACTGCGCTCTTCGGTGCTCGCCGAGCCCGGCACCGCCGCGCGCGCTCGCGTCCCTGGGGAGCACGAATCGTGACGCCGCTCCGCCGGGTAGGACTAAAGTCCCTGAGACCGGCCGACGATACGCCTAGTAGCAAGGAAGCTACCGAGGCGCTTCCGATCAGGTCACCGTTCTCGAACGTCGTGCCGAGGGAAATCGCTCGACAACGGACACTTGGTCAGAATCGCCCTGAAAGAGGCGTTCACAACCATGATCATCTCGCGGGCCGAGATCGCGTCGGCGCTCTCCGCCTACAAGACGGTGAAACGGAAGTCCACGACCGCTGCGACACCGCTCGACACGACGGACTCGTTCGAGCGTTCCGATGCGGCGTCGTCTCTCGGCACGTTTCAGTCGGCGGCGACGGAGCCGTTCTACCGTCCCGACCTGGTCGATCGCCTGCGGTACCAGATCTCCGAGGGCCGCTACTTCGTGCCGACGGAAGAGATCGTCGAGAAGCTGCTCGGCCGACTGCTGGTCGCAGCCGCATATTAGCGGCAGCACCGCAAGAGTTCACGACGCGCGCCCTGGGGGAATCGCGCCTCGCCATGATGGTGAGCGCGCGTACGTCTGGGGGCCCCACGCAAAGCGTGGGGGGCGCGGAGCTGGGCGGAGCGCCTTTCAAATGAGCGAGTGGCAGACGTTTGGCGAGATGATCGCCGAAGAGTGCCGGCTCCTCAACGAGCTCGGCGCCGCGGCGCTCGCGCTCACCGACGCGCTGGTGCACAACGATCCGGATGCGATCGAGGCCGCCGAGCGGCGCGTGGAAGCGCGCCGCGTGCTTCACGGCACCGCGTACGCGCAGCGCATCGCGATGCAGCGGCGCGGCTTCGGCACGCTCACCCTCGCGCAAGTCTGCGCGTACGCGCCGCCGCCGCTGCGCCGTCCGTTCTACGGGGTCGTGCACGAGCTGGGCACCAGCAGCGCGGCGCTGCAGATGACCGTCTCCAACAACAAGTCGCTCATCCTCGCGGGGATGGAACGGCTCGCGCGCACCGTCGCGGTGCTGCAGCGCGCCGGCACGGAACAGACCGGAACCTATCGGCGCCGCGGCGTCGTACCCCCGCCTGACGGGAGCGTCATCGTGAGCCGCCGAGCATGAGTTTCTTCGGATTGAACGTCATCGGGAGCGCGGTCGACGCCTTCCAGCAAGCCGCGAACACCACGTCGGACAACATCGCCAACGTGAACACGCCCGGCGCATCGCGCCAGGTCGTGAACTTGAGCGAAGCGGCGCCGATCGTCGGCTCGCCGGGCTACGCGAGCTGGACCGGCCCGGGCACCAAGGGCGACGGCGTGATCGTCGACTCGATCACGCGCATCCACATGGACTCCTACGACAGCCTGTTCCGCGGCGCGTCGGGCTCGCAGAGCTATTTCGACGTCCAGCAGCAGCAGCTCACGGCGATCCAGTCGTCGTTCGGCGAGCCGGCCAACGGCGTGAACAAAGCGTTCACCGACCTGCAGACCGCGATCTCGCAGCTCGCGTCGAATCCCGGCGGCACGTCGGAGCGCCAAGGCGTAATCTCCGCGTCGCGCGCCTTCGTCGCCGCGCTCAACCGCGTCGGCACGGCGATCCAGACGTCGCAGGCCACGGTGATCGGCCAGGCCGCCACGATCGTCAGCCACGCCAACACGCTCATCGACAAGATCGCCGCGCTCAACGGCCAGATCCGCGCGTCCAAGGCCGTCGGCGACAACCCGAACACGTACCAGGACCAGCGCGACCTCTACGTCGACCAGCTCTCGAAGCTGTTGTCGACGCAGACCGCGATTCAAGCGAACGGCTCGGCGCTGGTCACGGTGGGCGGCCGCGCGCTCGTCAACGACACGCAGGCGTATCATCTCGCGTCGCCGGTCGTCGGGACCGACGCATCGGGCAACGCCACGCTCGTGATCGGGATGCAAGGCGATCCGAACCCGTCCAACCCGGTACCGGTTCAGCTGGGCAGCGGCCAGCTCGCGGGCTACGTCGACGTCTACAACAAGAACCTCACGCCGTACGGCCGCAAGCTCGACGCGTTCGCGAACGCCGCGGCGACCGAGATCAACCGCGTCACGATGGCGGGCTACGACCAGAACGGAAACCCGGGCATCGCGCTGCTGCAGCCGGTGATCGCGACGCAGGCGATCACCGCGGGCAACATCCAGGTGGGCATCACCGATCCCGCGCAGATGGCCGCCGCGCTCGCGTCGACCGCGGCCGGTACGCTGACGGTGGGCATGAACGCCGCCAACACGACGATCGACACCGCGAGCGCGATGGTCGGCAACGCGACATTCGGACATCCGGGCGCCGCCGGCCCGCCGACGACCGGGACGCTGACCGTGCTGGTCGACGGTGCGCCGCAGACGTTCAACTACGACTTCAGCGCCGGCGGCAACGCCGCGTCGGTCGACGCGTTCGTGTCGAGCTTCAACGCCGCGCAGCTCGGCTTGAGCGCGAAGTTCGACGCGGTCGCGCAGAAGATCGTGTTCGCCCGCGATCCGAACAACACCAGCGCCGCGCACCGTGCTCTGCAAGGCGGGAACCCGACCACGCCGGACTTCACGATCACCGACTCGAACGCGGCCGCCGGCGGCAGCCAGGGGACGCCGACGCGCTCGGTACTCGAGATGCTGGGTGCAACGGCGATCGGCGGCGTCAAGCAGGACGCGAGCAACGCATTCGGCGCGGTCGACAACGGCGCGGCGAACGCGCTGCTCAAGCTGTTCGCGAAGAACGCCGGCGCGCCGGCGCTGCAGACGACGGCGGGCAACCTCGTTGCGACCGTACCGGGCGCGGTCACGGTGACGGGCGCGTCGCTGCAGGCGTTCGCGCAGATCGACGTCGGCCAAGTGCTGACGATCGACGCGGGTACCGCAAACCAGGAGAACGTCGTCGTCACCGCGCTCGACCGCACGACCGGGACGGTCACCTTCACGGCCGCCAAACCGCACGGGATCGGCTTCGCGATCGCGACCGCGCCGACGCAAACGCTGGGCGCGTACTACGGCGGTCTCGTCGGCCAGCTCGGCACCGACACCGCCAACGCGATCACGGGGAACGGAGCGCAGACGACGCTCGCCGCGAACATCGACAAAGTGCGTCAAGGCATCTCCGGGATCAACCTCGACGAAGAGACGCAGAACCTGATCCGGTACCAGAACTCCTACCAGGCGGCCGCGCGGACGATGAACGTGCTCGACACGCTCTTGCAGACCGCCATCGGTCTGATCAAATAGAGGGATAGATGCGCATCGCAACTTCGACGATCTACGCGCAGCAGACCGCCGCGATCGACGACCAGCAGGCACTGTACGCGCAGCTCGGCCAGCAGCTCTCCACCGGACGGCAGCTCAACGATCCGAGCGACGATCCGACGCGCATCGCGCAAGATCTCTCGGTCCGCACCGCGATCGACGCGACGGGGCAGCAGTCCAAGAACGTGCAGAGTGCGGTCTCCGAGCTGACGACGACCGACGGCGCGCTGAGCAGCCTCACCGCGGTGATGCAGAGCGCGCGCCAGCTCGCGATTCAAGGCTCGAGCGATTCGCTCACGGCGCAGCAGCGTGCGGCGCTGGGCAGCCAGATCGATCAGCTGTTGCAGCAGGCCGTCGCGATCGGCAACACCTCGTACGCGGGCCGCTACGTCTTCGGCGGCACGACGTCGCCGGCGAACCCGCCGGTGCAGCAGCAGGGCAATCCCATCGCGGGCGTCAGCTTCGTCGGTAACGAGCAAGAGCAGGGGCAGCTCGTCTACAACGGCCAGGAGTTCGCGCTCTCGACGACGTTCCAAGCTGCATTCAACTACAAGTCCTCGGACGGCTCGCGCGACGTGTTCCAAACGCTGATCTCGCTGCGGGACACGCTGGTGAAGGGGACCGTCGTCGACCAGAGCGCCGCGGCGATCAACAAGGCGGGCGCGGTCGTCTACGGCCCGCAGGGACTTCCGGCGTCGCCCGCCCCGACGACGCTGGGCACGCCCAACGCGTTCGCGATCGCGCCGGTGGCGGACAGCACCGGCAACTTCTCGCTCAACATCAGCGGCTCGGTCAACGGCGTCACCGGCATGGCGACGATCACGCTCCCGCCGGGCGCGGCGATCGACGACGGTGTCGCGCCCCCGCCGGGCACCAGCCTCGTCGCGAGGATCAACGCGGTTACCGCGACGACCGGCGTCACGGCGTCGTTCGACGCCAAAGCACAGAAGGTCGTGCTCAGCGGCACCGGATCGTTCTACGTGACCGATACGCCGTCGCCGGGTGCGGTGAACAGCGCCAACTTGAGCAAAGTGCTCAACCTCGCGCCGCAGGCCGACTTCGTTCAGAACGTGTCGACGCAGCTGGGCGACATCGATCACGCCCTCAACGGCGTGCTGGGCGCCCGCTCGGTCATCGGGTCGCGGATCCAGGCCCTGGGCTCGATCTCGGATCAACTCCAGACCGCGGTGACCGATACTACAAAGGTAAAGTCCGGAATCGAGGACGTCGACGTCGCAGCGGCGGCGACGAAGCTCTCCGCGACACAGACGGCCCTTCAGGCCGCGTACTCGACGACGAATCGTCTCGAGTCCAAGACCCTCTTTGACTACTTGAGCTGAGGCAGTAACGAGCGTGACGGAGACCATCGTGGAGTTCGCCGACCGGGAGATCGCTCTCGACCTGCCGCGGTTCGGCGCGTGCACGTATCGCGAGTCGGAAGTGCTCGCCTTCCCCTGGGGCCTGCCCGGCTTCGCGACACTCCACCGGTTCGTGGCGCTGAGCCTCGAGGGCCAGGAGAAGTTCATCTGGCTGCAGAGCCTCGACGATCTCTCGATCGCGCTCCCCACGGCCGACCCGTGGCAGATCTTCGACGACTACGCGCCGCAGCTGCCGCCGTACGCGAGCAGCTCGCTGGCCCTGGCCCGCCCCGAGGATTTCGTGACGCTGTGTGTCGTCGTGGTAACGCCCGGCGCCGAGGAGATGACGATGAACCTCCTGGCCCCCGTCGTCATCAACTTGGTGACGCGAACGGGCCGGCAGG
>JALZBE010000256.1 GCA_030947665.1 Vulcanimicrobiota bacterium
GAACACCACCGAGTACGTCGCGTCGATCACGTTTCTCAGCGCCGGAAAGCTCGCGATCCCCTGCGTCGCCCGGTCGTGGTATGCGAAGTCGGCCGGACCGATCGCTTCGATGACGAAATCCGGCGCGTTCCGTAGAACATCGCCCAAGTAGCGAGCGCGGTAGTCGCCGCGAAACGAGCGCGGTTCGATCTGGAACTGGGAGATCGCGTCGCGCGTCCCCATGACGGCGCCGGTGTCGACCAAATACTGGGGCATCCAGCCCCACATGGCGACGCGCTTTCCCGGCTCGATCGCTGCTTGCAGCCGGCGCACCACCGGATCGAGCGGCGGCTGCACGGCCCAGACCACATGATCGAGGTATGGGTTGTCGGCGAGCGAGCCGCGGGCGAGTGGGACGAAGGCGGCGAGCGCCGCGACGACGAGCACGACCGCGGGCAGAATCGAGCGCGGGATCCGCGCGCCGTGACCCATCGCGAGAAAAGCGCCGAGCAACGCGCCCACGATGCCGGTCACCGGCACGATCAGGAACAGCAGATAATGCACGAACGGCGTCTGCGGAGCCTCGATCGTGTAGATCGCGACCAGCGCCATCACGAACCAGAACGCGAGCGGCGCGACCGTGTCGCGCAGGCGTGCGCGACGGCCGTCGCGTTGCAGGTACGCGCCGCAGGTCAGCGCCGCCGAGAGGCATCCGGCGACGGCGAAGAACGCCGCGAACGGCGGGTCGGAGAAAAAGAAATCCAACCCGGCGACGTGGCAGCAGTTACCGGCGAGATACGCCGGCGGAAAGGTCACGTACGCCGCAAACACGTCGTCGAAGCCGCCGTTGCCCACCACGGCGCCCAGCACGAGCACCGGTACCGCCACCACGCCGCAGGCAAACGCGAGCCATGACGCGCGCCGGTTGCCGGCGGTCGCGCGCAACCAGAGCACCGCCGCGCACGCGGCGCACAGAAACAACGCCAACGGCGCAGCTTGCAGCTTCGCCAGCGGCATCGCTCCGATCGCCAAGCCGGCGGCTCCCGCGAACGCCGGCTTCGCCGCGCGCCGCGCGAAGAGTTCCGCGACCGCCAAGACGGCGAGCGCGCAGAGCGCGACGGGCAGCAGCTCGCTGGCATATTGCACGTACGCGCCGTCGGTGCCGGCGCACACGAGGGCTGCCGGCAGCAGGATGCTCACGCGCGCGGCGAGCTCGCCCGACGAACGGCGCACGGCGGCGTAGAGACATAGGAGCACGACGAAGAGCAGGAACGCTCCGACGAGCCTGCTGCTCGCGAGGCTCGGGCGCACGCCGAACGCCGCCGGGATCGCCAACACCATCGTGTTCAGCGGGCCGCTCGTCGTGCCGTCGAAGTCGAGCCACGGTATCGGATGGCGCAGAAACGTGATCGCCTGTGCGGTCATCTGCGCTTCATCGGCGTTCAGGACGGCGCCGGACGTGATGCTCGGCAAACGGAAGAACAAGATCGTCGCCGCGAGCCACGGCACAAACGTCGCGCGCGCGCACACCGCGCGCGCAAGCGCGCCGCGACCGGGGCCCAGCAGCGGACAGCACGCCAGCAACACGAGGACCAGCAGGATCGACCATCCGCCGGCGTACCACCGCATCGCGGCCGGATCAGCCTCCGTGCCGAAAGTAGTCGAGCGTTCGCGTGAGCCCCGCTTCGAGCGGCACGGCCGGGTTCCACCCGAGCAGCGTGCGCGCGCGCGTGATGTCGGGCTTGCGCCGGACCGGATCGTTGGCGGGGAGCCGATGCTCTTCCGTGCGCAGGTCCACGCCTGCGAGCCGTGCCGTCACCGCTGCCAGCTCGCGGATGGTGTACTCGTCCGGATTGCCGAGGTTGACGACGTAACCGGCGAGATTGGCGCGCGTGCCGAGCCGCACGATCCCGTCGACGAGATCGTCGACGTAGCAGAAGCTGCGCGTCTGCGAGCCGTCCCCGTACACGGTGAGCGGTTCGCCGCGGAGCGCGGCGACGCAGAAGTTGGGGATGACGCGCCCGTCGCCGGGCTGCATGCGCGGACCGTAGGTGTTGAAGATGCGCGCGACCCGCGCGTCGATGCCGAGCTTGCGCACGGCGGTCGTCACGTACGCTTCACCGAACCGCTTCGACTCGTCGTAGCACGACCGGATCCCGACCGGGTTCACGTTACCCCAATACGTTTCGCGCTGCGGGTGCTCGAGCGGGTCGCCGTAGCTTTCGCTGGTCGATGCGTACACGAGCACCGCGCCGGCCGCGCGCACGATTTCCACCGCGTGCATCGTGCCGACCGCGTTCACGGCCATCGTTTCGAGCGCCAGACGTTCGTAGTGCAGCGGGCTCGCCGGCGACGCCAGGTGCATGACGGCGTCCGGCCGGCGGCGGGTCGCCGGCAGCTCGGCGATCCACGCGTTCCACGGCTGCGAAACGTCGGCGCGAACGAAGTCGAATTGCCCGCGCGCGCGCGCGTCGCGCAGGTTCGATTCCAACCCGGTCGAGAGATCGTCGATTCCGACCGCATCCCAACCGTCGTGCAGCAGCCGGTCGACGAGATGCGATCCGACAAAACCGGCCGCGCCGGTGACGTATGCGAGCACGCCCGGCCGTTCGCTGCGGGCGGTGGACGACCTCCGGTGAAGCGCGTGCGGGAGCACCGCGAAACTGCGCAGAACCGCGCCCGGTGGCGATCCGCTTTCTCGTGCGCCTGCCCGGCGTCGCAGCCGCACTCGCGATCGTTCCGCTGCTCGCGCTCGTGCTGCGCCGCGCCGTCGACATCCCGTATTGGGACGAATGGGAATGGGTGGATTTGGTGTACGCCGCGCACCTCCACACGCTCTCCTTCGCGCAGTTGTGGGCGCCGCACAACGAGCACCGCATCCTGATCTCGAACGCGATCATGCTCGCGCTCGATGCCGCCGGCGGCTGGAACGTCACGCGCGAACAGATCGTGTCGCTCGTCGTGCTCGCGCTCACGCAGCTTATGGTGTGGCTGCTGATCCGCCGAACGGTCCCGCGCGGGCGGCGCGGGATCTGCTTCTTAATTTCGACGTTCGTGTTGCTCGGGCTCGCGCAGTACGAGAATCTCGAATGGGGATTCCAGATGGCGTGGTTCATCTGCGATCTCGGGCTCGCAGTCGCCGTCTGGGCGCTGACCGTCCCGCGCCGCGGCGCCGGCGCGCTCGCGACCGCGATCGCCGCCGCCACCGTCGCGAGCTTGAGCTCGTCGCAAGGCCTGGTCGTGTGGCCGGTGGGGCTGATCGCGATCGTGTTGCTGCCGCGGCGGTCCGTGCCGGTGGCGGTCGGGTGGGCGGTCGTCGGGTTTTGCGTGAGCGCCGTCGTGCGCGCGGGAGCCCCGGGCGGGGAGGCGGGCCATGTCGGTTTCTCACATCCCGGCCTGCTCGCCGAGTACGCGGTGCTCTATCTCGGCGCGCCGCTCGCGGTCTCGTTCGGATTGCCATTCGCGGCTCTGGCGGGCGGGCTGCTGCTGGCCGCGCTCGCGGTGCTGGCGTTCCGGGCGCTGCGCGGCTCGCTCGCGCTCCGCGTCCGCCTCGCCCCGTGGCTTGCGATGGCGGCGTACCCGGTGCTGTGCGCCGTGCTCACCGCGACCGGGCGCGCCGGCTTCGGCGTCGAGCAGGCGCTTTCGAGCCGGTACACGTCGATCGGCGCGCTGGCCTGGGTCGCCGCGATCGCGGGGTTCTGCGTTGCGATGCCGTGGCGGAACCCGAAGTTTGCGACGGTCGCGCTGGCGACCGCGGCGTTGGCCCTCACGTTCGCGTCGGCGAAGCAGACGTCTTACGGAAACTATCTGTGGCGCCTGCACGCCGCCCAGCTGCAGTCCGCGCGGGCCGCGCTGGCCGCCGGCGACCCAAGCGGTTTCCCGCTGATCTATCCCGACCGCCCGCGGTTGGAGATGCTTTTGGGCGAGCTGGCGGCGGTCCGCGACGGGCTGTTCAGCGGGCCGTGACGACGACGGTCAGCGCTTGCGGGATCGGCTGCGTCGCGGTCCCGGCGATCGTCGCGAACGCCACGCGATGCGTGCCCGGCGCCAGCGCGCCGGCGGCCACGTCCGCCCGAAAACCGGATGCCAGGGCGTCGGGCAGGCCGAGCGCGGCTGCGACGTCCGGACGCGGCAGGTGGTACGCGGCGTCGCGCCACGGTCCGCCGTCCACGCGGTAGACGAACCTGTCCGCGCTGCGCCGCGTCGCCGGATCGAAGGCCCACCCGCGCACCGAGACATCGTCGCGGCCCGGCACGGACAGCGGAGCGCCCGCGTAGGGGCGTTCCCGGCCGGCAATCGCCGTCGCGTCGATCGTGTACGTGCGGTTGAGGACGTGGCGCGCTACCGGATTGCCGCTCGACCAGCGGGCGCGGGCCGATCCGGCCAGGGGCGAGGTCGGCACCGCGACCGCGGCGACCACGCAGGCGAGGATCCCGGCACCGATGCCGGCCCGTACCACGCGGTCGAGAGAGTCGCTCACAGCCGAGGGCGATACGCGGGGACGGCCGGTCCTTCCCGCGGGGGATAAGGCCCGGGTGGCGCCAATAGCGCTCCTTCGAATTCATGGCCTCTCACTCGTCCGTTCTCATCGCCGGCGGGGCCGGTTTCGTCGGCTCGAACGTCGCCCTGAGCCTCCGCCGCGCGTACCCCGATGTCCGCATCGTCGCTGCCGACAACCTCAAGCGCCGCGGATCGGAATGGAACCTGCCCCGCCTCGCCGCGGGCGGCATCGCCTTCGTCCACGCCGACGTGCGGCGTCCTGACGACCTCGTCTTCGGGACGGCCTTCGATCTGGTCGTGGACTGCTCGGCCGAGCCGGCCGTGCTGGCGGCATACGACAGCGGGCCGTCCTACGTGATCGACACCAACTTGACGGGCACGGTGAACCTGCTCGAGGTGGCTCGCCGCGACGGGGCCGACGTGGTGTTCGTCTCGACCAGCCGCGTCTATCCGATCGCCGCGCTCGACGCGATCCGCTGGCACGAGGAAGCGACGCGCTTCGCCATCTTGGCGGAGCAGACGCTGCCCGGCGTGAGCGCCGCCGGCATCGGCGAGGACTTTCCGCTCACCGGGCCGCGGTCGCTCTACGGCACGACGAAGCTCGCGTGCGAGCTGATCCTCGAAGAGTATGCGGACATGTACGGCCTGCGCTATGTGATCGACCGGTGCGGGGTCATCACCGGGCCGTGGCAGATGGGCAAGGTCGACCAGGGCGTGTT
>JALZBE010000257.1 GCA_030947665.1 Vulcanimicrobiota bacterium
AGGGCGAGCAGCAAGGAAGAACGGCGACGCATCATGCGCTCGCCGTTCGCGTTCCTCAGGCCGGTATCTTCGTCGCCGCGGGCGCCGGGGAATCGCTCGCGGGCGAGCCCGTCGGCTGCGGGGTCGGCGTCGGATTCGGTTCGCGCTTCATCTGCATCTTCGGCGATGCCGTCCGCGCGGGGGTCGGGGTGTAGACGGACGCCGGCTGGTCGCCGGTGAGCTGGAACGGGAAAGGCACCCGGATCGACCAGCGGTCGCCGACGTGATCGACCGCGGCCAGCGTCGTGGCGGGGATCTCCGTGCCGTTGGGAAGCGGTGCCACGATCGGATCGACGGACTTCACGGGCAGCAGGCCCGCATTGATCGAGAAGCGGTCGAGCGAGATCGCCCGGATCCGCTTGCCGTCGTGCGTGTCGGTGCCGCCGATGAGCAAGTACGCACGCGTCCCCGCCGGAGCGAGAACGGTGCCGTCGAGCAGGAGGGCGTCACGCAGATGGACCGAGACGACGTCGCCTTCGCGGCGGCCGGCATCCAGGCCGCCATCGGTGACGAAGACGACCGCGGTTCCCGACGGCAGCACATGCTGCTGCCGGGACTGCGCGGTCGCCCACGTTGCCGTCAAAAGAAGGAAGGCCGTCGCGAGGACGGCCGTCCGCCGGATGTCGAGCAAGCGGCTAGCTTGCTTTCTTTTGCGCTGCCTCTGCTGCTGCCGCGGCATCGGCCGCGGCCTTCTTGCCCTGTTCGATCAGAAGTTTGACCTTCTGGCCGCCCTTCTGACCGATCGTCTCGTAGAATTCCGGGCCGTAGCGGTCGCGAGTTGCCTCGCCGCCCTTCTTGCCGCCCTTCTTGCCGATGGCTTCGTAGAAGGCGTGGCCATGGGCTTTCTTGGTAGCTTGGCCGCCCTTGCGCCCGATCATCTCGTAGAACTCGGGCCCATATTTTTTCTTGACGGTCTCGCCGCCTTTTTGGCCGGCTTCACGGACGCTCATGCCGCTTCCGGGCTTTTTGGCTTCTGGGGTGGACATTGGTGGGGGTGAACCTCGTGGAAGGAATTCGACCTATCTCAGTAACGTAAGCGATCTCATGGAAGATGTCGGCCGGAAGATCGTTTACTATAAGGTTCGGGCAGTCCATGCCCTCGCGGGGGTCGTCGCCGCGGTTGCCATACTTTCGCCGGGCTCGGCGGCTCCGGGGGAGCAGCCGGGGTACCGTAGGTTGGTAGAGCTTGAGAGCGCCCGGACGTTCTCCGACGAGCTGACCGCGGCGCTGGCGTCGGGTGACGCCGGGTTGGCGGGGCGGGCGGCGCTGGCGCTCGGAAGGACCGAAGATTCCCGCGCGGCCGGACCCCTAAAGAACGCGACCGCGGCCAAGGACGTTTCGCTCCGTGCGCTGGCGATGTACGGATACGGTCTCTTGGCCGCTAAGAACCACATTGAAACCGAAACGGTTGCTAAGGCGCTCGCCGACCCGGCCGGGCCAGTCCGGATTGCCGGGGTCGATGCGGCATGGCGGACCCAGGCCGCGAAGCTGCCCGGAACCGGCCCGTTGGCGCAGACGCTGCTCGCGCTCGCCGGACGCGACCCCGATCCGATCGTGCGCGCTCGGGCTGCGACGGCGCTGTTCGCGTGGAGCGATGCCGCCGACCGAACGGCGATCGGACGTCGCCTCGTGTCCGTGTTCGCACGCGAGACGAACGCGACGGTGCGCTGGCACGACGCGTGGACGCTGCGGCGCGCGTTTGCGATCGCCGTCGATCCCGCGACGATTCGTGCCGGGCTCGCCGACCGCGACGAGCTCGTGCGCATCCAGTTCGCCGATCTCGTCGCGCGCCGCAAGCAGCCCGCGGCGATCGCGCAGATGCAGCCGCTGCTGAAGGATCCGTCATGGCGCGTTCGCGAGCAGGCGTACGAAACGATCAAAGTGCTCGCCGGACTCCAGCGCACGGATCATCTCGGCGCGATCCCCGCGGAGATCAAGACGCCCGCGCCGTCGCCCCAGAACACCGAGGCGCCGGCGGCGCGGACGGAAGGCGCGGTGGCGGCGCGCAAACCGATCCCGGCCGACGCGCGGCTCGACCTCGCGCTGCGGGCTGCTACGAGCGCGCTCATGGACGGCCCGATGCCCGGACCGCATCCGCGCGTGCGCATCGGCACCACGAAAGGCACGATCGTCGTACGGCTGTATCCCGAGTGGGCACCGCTGACCGTCGCGAACTTCCTCAACCTCGTCGAACGCGGCTATTACAACAATCTCCGCTGGTTCCGCATCGTACCCGACTTCGTCGTGCAGACCGGGGATCCGAACGACGACGGCGAGGGAGACGCAGGCTACACGATCCCCGCCGAAGAGAATCCGCTCGAGCAGCGGTCCGGCGTCATCTCGATGGGGTTGAACTACACCGATCCGCCGAACGCGCACGCCATCCGGGATTCGGCCGGGACGCAGTTCTACATCACGCTTTCGCCGCAGCTGCACCTCGACAAGGATTTCACCGTGTTCGGTGAGATCGAGAGTGGGTTTCCCACGCTGGGACGTTTGATCGAGAGCGATCGGATGACGAAAGTCGAGCGACTTCAGGACGGCTGAACGCCGAAATTGTTTTAGCGCTGCAGCATGGAGCGCAGGGCGAACAACGCGTTTTCGGGTCGTTCCGTGATGCGGCGGTAGAAGTAGCCCGCCCAGTGGGTGCCGTAGGGTACGTAGATTCGGACGCGGTAGCCTTCGTCGACTAGGCGGCGTTGGAGTTCCGGGCGCACGCCGTACAGGAGTTGGAACTCGAACCGGTCGCGGGCGATGTTTCGCTCCTTCGCAAACGTTTCGACGGCTTCGATCAAGCGCGGGTCGTGGGTTGCGATGCCCGGGTAGGTCCCGCGTTCGAGCAGTGCTTCGGCGCTGCGCATGTAGTGGTTGCGGATCGCCGGCATGTCTTTGTATGCGATGTCCGGTGGCTCGCTGTATGCCCCCTTGCAGAGGCGTACGCGGGCGCCGAGCGCGATCGCGCGCTCGACGTCGGCCGGGGTGCGTTTCAGGTATGCTTGCAAGACCGGGCCGACGTTCTTGGTTTCTTCGTACAGGCGTTCGAAGACGCGCAGCGTCGCGTCCGTGACAGCGGAGCCTTCCATGTCGATGCGAACGAATGGATCATGGTTGTGCGACGCTCGTTCGACCACGGCGCGCAGGTTCTCCAGCGCGAGGTCTTCGTCGATCAGCAAACCCATCGCTGTCAGCTTCACCGAAACGTTCGTTTCGACGCCGCGCGCGCGGATCGCGTCGAGTAACGCGAAGTAGGCGTCGCGCGTGCGGTCGGCTTCCGCTCGTACGGTGACGTCCTCGCCCAGGAAGTCGAGCGTCGCGCTCATCCCCTGCGCGTTGAGCGCGGCGACCGCGTCCATCGCCTGGTCCGCGGTTTCGCCCGCGATGAAGCGCTTCGCGAGGAAGAAGAAGCGCTGCTGGAACGCCGGGGTTTGGATCACGTCGAGGACTGCCACGAACCCGCGGCTTCGGCATGAGACGGCGCCGCCCCCGGGGTACCACCGGATGGTGACCTTCGGCGCCTTTTCACCCTTTTTTCACTCACGCCGTAGGCGCGGGCCCCGCGATCCCGGAAGCGTCGCGCATGGCTTGGCGCGTCCTGGTCGCCGACGACGATCCGGAGATATGCACGCTCATCAAGACGATCCTCGCTCGGGGGCCGTACAACGTCACGCTGTGCAACGATGCCGAGAGCGCGCTCGTCCACATCGGGAAAGACCTGCCCTACGACATCCTGATCAGCGACTTCATGCTGCCCGGGATCTCCGGGATCGATCTGATAAAGCAGCTCCGGCAGAACCCCGCGACGTCGCGCTTGCCGATCGTGTTGATCAGCGGCCACAACAACTACGCGATGGACGCGCGCGCGAAGTCGGCGGGTGCGAACGCGTTCCTCAACAAGCCGTTCACCGTCGTGCAGCTGCGCACGACCGTGCAGCAGCTGCTGGCCGACCCGTTCTCGGTGCTGGGCGCATAACAGGGTTCGCGCACGCCGCGCGCGTTCTTGCATGACCGTCGGCGCGTTTTTCAAGGTCCTCTTCGTCGCGCTGTCGCTGGGACTCGACGTGTTCGCCGTTTCGGTCGGCGTCGGAATGAAGGGCAGCGACCTCGCGGTCAAGGTTCGCATCGGCATCGCGTTCGCGTTCGCCGAGGTGAGCATGACGGTGGTCGGCGTGCTGCTCGGACAGGCGGCGGGAAAGCTTCTCGGCGACGCGGCTGGTTATCTCGGCTTCGCGGCGCTCGTGGGCGTGGGCGTCTACATGATCTACGAAGCACTGCACGGAACGGAGGAGGGTGGCGGTTTCGACCTCTCGCGCGGCTTCGGGCTCGTCCTGGGCGCGCTCTCGATCAGCCTCGACTCGCTGGGCATCGGCTTCTCGATCCTCTACATCGGCGTGCCGCTCGGGATCAGCCTCGTGTTCATCGGCGTCGCGTCGGTCATCTCGACGACGCTCGGGCTCGCGCTCGGCAAACGGCTGGGTGTCGTTGCAGAAGAAAAGGCAGCACTGGGGGCGGGGATCGTGCTCGTTCTCACGGGGCTAGCGTTTGCCGGACTCAAAATTTTCCACGTCGGCGCCTGAAGCGCTGTACGCGCTCGCCACGGCGGCGGCGCGCAGCGTCGTCGTCGTCGGCACCGCCAAGAACGCCGGCAAGACGACGACGTTCAACGCGCTGCGCGCGGTTGCCGCGCGGCGCGGTGTCGCGATCGCGGTGACGTCGATCGGGCGCGACGGCGAACCGTCCGACGCGCTCGACGCCGAGCCGAAACCACGCGTGCGGCTCGCGCCGGGGACGATCGTCGCGCTGCCCGCGGAACTCGTGCCGCGCAGCCCGGCGCTCGCGATCCTCGGTTCCGGCGCGGACAGCGCGCTCGGTGTGCCGGTCTTCGCGCGCGTGGTCCTGCCGACGACGTGCGAGATCGCCGGCCCGCCGACGGCGCGCGCGATGCGAGAGACTATCGCACGCCTGCGTGCGCTCGCCACGGGGCCGGTGTTCGTCGACGGCGCGATCGACCGCGTCGCCGCGCTGGCGGGCGGTGACGACGCGGTGATCGTTGCGACCGGCGCCGCCAGCGGTGCTACGCTCGCGCGCGTCGCCGCCGTCGCGGCTGACGCCGTCGCGAGGCTCATGCTGCCGGGGCGCGATCCGCTGCGCGAG
>JALZBE010000258.1:0-2641 GCA_030947665.1 Vulcanimicrobiota bacterium
GGCGGTGCCACGCCGCTCGGTCCGGTCACGGCCGCGACGTGGCCGGACCACCGGTCGGCCATGAACGTCCTCGACGCCTGGCGCGGAAAACCCGGGCTCGGTGGCTGCGAACCGCCGGCCGCCGTGAAGGCGGCGGTCCTCGCGGACCTGCAGGGCTGGGCAGCGGTTCGCTTCGGCTCGGTGCACGCACCCGATGCCGCACAAGAATCCTACATCCTCGAAGGCGTCACGCTTCCGGCGGGATAAAACGCGCACCCGAAGGGGTGGTACGACCGTGAAGACCGATCTTTTGACCGATCTCGGTGCCGCGATGCTGTCCGGTTCGCTCACCGACGAACTGCTGATGGCGCAAACGGACAAGACCCCGCCGGTACGGCTCTTGCCCGATGCCAACGTCGTCAAGGTCGGCGGGCAGAGCTTTATCGACCGCGGGCGCGCGGCCGTGTTTCCGCTGATCGACGAGATCGTCGCCAACCTGCCGCATCACAAGATGATCATCGGCACCGGCGCCGGCACGCGCGCGCGCCACGCGTACAGCGTCGGGCTCGATCTCGGCATGCCGACGGGCGTGCTCAGCGTGCTCGGCACGTTCGTGAGCATGCAGAACGCGCGCATGATCCACTATCTCCTGGCCAAGCACGGCATCCCGTTCATCGAACCCGCGCAGTTCGCGCAGCTGCCGCTGTATCTGTCCGAGCGCCGGGCCGCGGTGTTCTTCGGCATGCCGCCGTACACGTTCTGGCAAGAGAACCCCACGGTCGGGCGCATCCCGCCGCACCGCACGGACACGGGCGCGTTCCTGGTGAGCGAGGTGTTCGCCGCGCGTTCGATGATCTTCGTCAAGGACGAGGACGGTCTCTACACGGCCGATCCCAAGAAGGACCGCAACGCGCGTTTCATCCCGAAGGCGACGGTGGCGGAGATCGAAGCGATGGATCTCGACGACGTGGTCGTCGAGCGCGCGGTGCTGGAGATGTTGAAGAACGCCGAACACCGCCGTTCGGTCCAAGTGATCAACGGCCTCAAGCCCGGGCAGCTGACGCGCGCGCTCAACGGCGAGCACGTCGGCACGATCATCACGGCAGACGAGGGCGCATGAGCAACGCATCCGACGGACGCCATCACGTCGCGTCCTTCCTGATGCGCGAGAGCCTCGTCGACAAGAACGTGTTGCGGTCGACGGAGACGTCCGTGGTTCGCATGCTGCCCAACGCGCACGTCATCAAGATCGGCGGCCGGTCGATCCTGGATGCCGGCCGCGGCGTGGTGTATCCGCTGGTCGACGTGCTGGTAAGGCTGCTCGGCGAGCACAAGCTGATCCTCGGCACCGGCGGCGGCGCGCGGACGCGCCACGTCTTCTCAGTGGGGCTCGATTTGGGCATGCCGACAGGCGTGCTCGCGCAACTGGCCGCGGCCGACGCGCTGGGCAACGCGCACATCTTGGGCACGCTGCTCGCACCGTACGGCGTCGTGGCGATCCCGCCCGAGATGTTCGGGCATCTGCTGCCGCTGTTCGTGCACGCGGTTCCGGGCGTGATCTTTCACGGCGTGCCGCCCTACTCGATCTGGGAACACCCGCCCGCCATCGGGCGCATCCCTCCGCATCGCACCGACGCCGGGAGTTTTTTGTTGGCGGAGTGTTTCGGCTGCAAGACGCTCACGCTCGTCAAGGACGTCGACGGTCTGTACGACCGCGATCCAAAGCTCGACCCGAGCGCGAAGTTCATCCCCGATATCAGCGCCGCGGAGCTCGAGCGGAGGGATCTTCCGACGCTACCGTTCGACCGCGTTCTCCTGCGGCTGCTCGGGTCGGCACGTTTGCTCGACCGTTTCCAGATCGTCAACGGTCACAAGCCCGAGCTGGTCGCTGCGGCGCTCAACGGCGAACACGTCGGCACGATGGTCCATTCCTGAGCGCGGAACCTCGCCGAGCGTGTGCGGTTCTTAGGAACCGATGTTAGGCGGTGGTGGCGGCGGCCCGGTCCACTTGATGTGGTCCAACGCGTTCAGTCCGGATCGTCCGAAGGTGACCAAGCGCGTCGACGTGCGCCGCATCCTGGCGTTCTTCCGCCCGTACGTGCTGCAGCAAGCGCTCGTGCTCGTCTGTATCTTCGCGGTCTCGCTGCTGGGTCTGCTGCCGCCCCTGTTCACCAAGTGGCTCATCGACGGCGCGATCCCGGCCCACGACATGCACGGCGTGTGGATCGACATCGGCGGGATGGCGGCGACCGCGATCCTGGCCGGGCTGCTCGGCGTGTACCAGGGCTACCTGAACTCGCTCGTCGGCGAGGGGATCATGCGCGACATCCGCACGAGCCTCGTCGCGCATCTGCACAAGATGCCGCTCTCCTTCTTCACGGGGACGAAGACCGGCGAGATCATGAACCGCGTCTCGAACGACGTCGACAACATCGACAACATCGTCACCGGCACGCTGGTGACCATCGTGACCAACGTGTTCACGATGGTGACGACCGTGATCACGGTGTTCGTGCTCGACTGGCGGCTTGCGCTCGTCGCGCTCGCGGTCATCCCGCTGATGATCCTCCCGCTCTCGCCGGTCGGCCGCAAGATGTACAAGATCCGCAAGCTCACGCGCGAGAAGCGCGACGAGATCGAGTCGATCACGCAGGAGACGCTC
>JALZBE010000258.1:2651-5168 GCA_030947665.1 Vulcanimicrobiota bacterium
GCGCGAGACGTTCGAGCGCACGCGGTTCTACAAAGCCGGCACCGAGCTGATGGGGCTGGAGGTCCGGCTCGCGATGGTCGGCCGGTGGTTCATCGCCTCGATCATGGCGATGGTGATCATCGGGCCGGCGGTCGTGTGGCTGGTCGGCGGCTGGCTCGCGATCGCGAGCGCCGTTACGATCGGCACGATCGTGACGTTCGTGATGTATCTCGGGCGTCTCTACGCGCCCGCGTCTTCGCTCGCGAGCGTGCAGGTGCAGATCGTCTCCGCCTTGGCAGTGTTCGAGCGCATCTTCGAGTATCTCGACATGGAGCCCGAAGGCGTCGTGCAAGCCGACGCTCCGGCGAAGCCGGTCGCTGCGTCCGGGGTGCTGCGCGACGTGCGCGGCGAGATCGTCTTCGACGACGTGCACTTTGCCTACACGCCGGAGCGCACGGCGCTGGACGGCATCTCCTTCCGCATTCCGCCGGGCCGAATGGCGGCGTTCGTTGGACCGTCGGGAGCCGGTAAGACGACGATCACGCAGCTCGTCCCGCGCTTCTACGACCCGCAGTCGGGCGCGATCCGCGTCGACGGCCACGACATCCGCGACGTCACGCTCGCGTCGCTGCGCGAGAACGTCGGGATCGTCACGCAGGAAACGTATCTGTTCCACGACACGATCAAGGCGAATCTGCTGTACGCGCGCCAGGACGCGACCGAAACGGAAGTGATCGCCGCGGCGCGAGCCGCGAACATCCACGAGTTCGTCGCGTCGCTGCCCGACGGCTACGACACGATCGTCGGCGAGCGCGGCCACAAGCTCTCGGGCGGCGAGCGCCAGCGCCTCGCGATCGCGCGCGTGCTGCTCAAGAACCCGCGCATCCTCATCCTCGACGAAGCGACCAGCGCGCTCGACTCGGGCAACGAAGCTGCGATTCAAGCGGCACTGATCCCGCTGATGGAAGGCCGAACGAGCCTCGTGATCGCGCACCGTCTCTCGACGATCCTCAACGCCGACGTCATCTTCGTCGTCGAGCACGGCCGCATCGTCGAAGAGGGCACGCACGCCGATCTCCTCGCGCGCAACGGCGCGTACGCGCGTCTGTACTGGAAACAGTTCCGCGACCGCGCGACCGCCGAGGCGGTCGTCTGAATCTCGCCGTTCGCGGGCTGACGAAACGGTTCGACCGTAAGACCGCGGTCGACGACCTCTCCTTCGACGTCGCGCGCGGCGAGATCGTGGCGGTCGTCGGCCCCAACGGCGCGGGAAAATCGACGACGTTCCTGTGTCTGGCCGGACTCGTGCGCCCGGACGCGGGGACCATCACGTTCGACGGCGCGGTGCTCGGTGCGCAGCGCGGCCGTACGATCGCGCTGATCCCGGAAACACCCGACGTGTACCCGCTGCTCACCGTCGCCGAGCACCTCGCGTTCGTCGCAGCGCTCACGAAGCAGCCGAAGGGCTGGGAAGCGCGCGCCGACGCGTTGCTCGCGCGGCTCGCGATGACGCCCGAACGCGACACGCTGGGCAGCGCGCTTTCGAAAGGGATGCGCCAGAAGACGCTGCTCGCCGCGACCGTGCTCGGCGAGGCGCCGGTCCTGCTGCTCGACGAGCCGATGATCGGCCTCGACCCGCTGGGCCAGCGCGAGCTGCGCGCGATCCTCGCCGACCTGCGCGCGGCCGGACACGCGATCTTGGTCAGCACGCACATGCTCGAGAACGCCGCGGCGATGTGCGACCGAATGCTGGTGATCGACCGCGGCCGGCTCGTCGCGAGCGGCACGATCGACGAATTGCGCGCCCGCCGCGGCGACGGTTCGATCGAAGACGTGTTCCTCGACGTCACCCAGCGCCCGGCGGCGGACCAAACGCGCTCGTGAGCGCGCTTCACCGCGCCCTGGCGCCGCTCCACAGCGCCCTGGCGCCGCTCCACAGCGCCCTGGCGCCGCTTGCCGACCTGTCGTACGGCGACCGCCGCACGCTAATCAACACACTGCGCACGCTACGCCGCCATCCGGGCCGCGCGGTGATGTGGACGCTGTACGCCTTGGCGATCGTCGGTTTCGCCGTGGTGAAGATCGGCCCGTGGAACCGTCATTCGACGGGGCCCAACGCCGGCGTCGTGATCACCGCGCTGCCGGGCGCCGCCGCGCCGCCGTTCGCGGCCGAGTTCGCGGACCTCTGGGTGTGCGGGCTCGCGATCGCGTTCGGGGTCGTCCTCGCGACCGGGACGGCACGCTGGCTCGGCGTCTTCTCGTCGCGCGCCGAAGCGCTGCTGCTGATGCGCGCGGATGCGGCTCCGGTCATGGTCGCCGCGTATCTGGAGCTGCGAGCCGTCTTCACCGCCCTCGTGCAGGGGATCGCGCGTTTCGCATACCTGATCGTGTTCGGGCTGCCGGCCGGGTCGACGGCGGCAGCGATCGTCGCGCAACTGATCTTTTTCGCCGCGGCCGGCGCCGCGATCGCGAGCGTCGCGCTGCCGCGCGCGCTGGCGCGCGGCGCCGCTCGCACGGTGCTCATCGTCGGGGGATGGG
>JALZBE010000259.1 GCA_030947665.1 Vulcanimicrobiota bacterium
GCGCACGCCGACGTGGTCGACGGTGCCGTCGCGCAGCGTCGTGAGGGTCATGCCCCGCGTCGCGGCGGCCACGTCCGCGGCGCTCGCCGCGGCGATCATGGTCGGCGCTGCGACCGCCGCGGCCGCCGTGCCGGCGAGAAATGCACCGCGAGATGGGGCCATGAGCGTACTCCTTGCTTGAGCGAAGGCTGTGGGCTTCTCGACGCCGGGCGTCTCCCCTGGGGTATCATGACGTTCGTGGCACGCAAGCAACCGCCGCCCCAACCGCGCACGCCCGAGATCTATCTTTCGATCGACGTCGAGGCCGACGGACCGATACCCGGGCCGTACTCGATGCTGTCGTTCGGGATCGCGGCGTTCTCCATCGACAAGGTGCTGCTCGGGACGTTCACGCGGAATCTCGAGCTGCTGCCGGGCGCGGCGCAGCATCCGCGCGTGATGCAGTGGTGGCGCTCGACGAACGCGCTTCGGGCCGCGTACGAGCGCACGCGCGAAGACGTGCAGCCGGTGCGCGAGTCGATGCTCGCGTGCGATGCGTGGGTGACGTCGCTCAAGACGCACGGCAAGCCGTGCGCGGTCGGCGCGCCCGCAGCGTACGACTACGGCGCGTGGCTGTACTGGTATCTGGCGTACGCGGTGGGCGACGTGCCCGAGCTCGGCTTCGCGGCGCTAGATCTAAAATCGTTCGCGATGGGCCGTCTGCCGGGGACGCGGTATCGCAGTTTGGGCAAGGGCACGTATCCACCGGATTGGTTCGATCCCGAGACGCCGCACACGCACGTCGCACTCGACGACGCGATCGAACAGGGCGCGATCATGGTGAACGCAATCCGCGACCGCGACGGGCTAGAGCGGATCGAGGGCTACACGCTGCACTAAGGCTTTCGCCGGGATCGGCGTCGTATGTGGGCCGGTGATGGAACAAAAACGCCGATTCGCGGACCGGTTGATTCAGCACACGTCGCGATGTTGCGGGCATGCGTGGCGTAAGACCCATTGGTCTCGCTCCGCGCTGCCTGTGGCGCAGCAATTAAGGAACGCGTCCGGGCCGCCGCTACAATACCATACCAGATAGTGGCGCCGGCCCGGAAGGAACGGCTCAACGTTCGGAACGGGCTCGTGGCGTAAAACAACCTCGCGGCCGACGGGGACTGGAGCGTCCGCCGCATCGCGCACGTTTCCTTCAGAATCCGGCTCACCAAGCCGATCAACCAGCGCAGCGCGAGCGCAATAGTCTGCAAACATGGAGTTAGCCTTCGAACTCCGTCGCGGAGCCCCTCAGCGCTTATGACTTTGCCCAGCGATGATAGTCCGACGGACCGCTCGCCGTGCCGTTGCGCCGCAGCGCGAACAGCTTCGTCCGCGTGCAATCGTTCATGAAGACGACGAAGTCGCTACGGCGCGTGGCTGTACTGGTACCTCGCCTACGCGACGGGCGACGTGCCGGACTTGATGGGCCGTCTGCCGGGGCCGCGATATGCAGTCCCGGCAAGAGCACGTATCCGCCGGAATGGTTCGACCCGAGACGCCGCACACGCACGTCGAGCTCGACGACGCGATCGAGCAAGCTCGATCATGGTGAACGCGATCGGCGACCGCGACGGGCTAGAGCGGATCGAGGGCTACACGCTGCCAGGGTGGCCGCGCGTCTACGATGCGCCGCGCGGCTCCGCTTTTGTCAAGGGTCGCGGCGGCCGACTGACTACCCGGATGCGCCCGTGACAGGCAAGCCCAGGATGCCGGCAGCAAGACCTTCAACCAGTGCTGGGATAGCCTCCCGCGACTGTGATGCGGAGAAGAACCAATGAATAACCGTGCCGTGCTGTGCGCCCTCCTTGCGGTCGTTCCGATCGCGCGGACGGCAGCGGCGAGTGACAACTTACCTTCTCCAAATCTGTGCCCGCACACGTCGAACCGCTACCTGTATCAAGACAATGTGAGCGCGTACGACGTAAAGGCGAAGAGCTTCCTAAAAGGCTCGCTCATCACAGCCGCCCAACTGAAAGTTGGAGATCGGACGCAAGCGTTTGTCTTCATGGATGATCTTGGAAACTCGTGGGTCACATTAGCGCCAGATGCTGATGCTCGCACGCGGTCATATTTCCATGGCCTCTCGCCGCCCGATATGATGCTGCTTTCGGCGTTCTTCGCTGGACCGAATCACCCGCTGCCGAAATGGGCGCACTTGGAGAAGTGTCCGGCGCCATAGGCGCTGAGACCGCTGGGCCCGCGCAGCGTCCGCGACACGGGGCTCGGGTTGGCAAAGGTCGGCAAACCCCGTAGACTATCGGCGATGCGGAAGACGAAGGTCAGACTCTCCGATGATCTCGCGGACTTCGTTGCCGAGCGGATCCGCGCTGGTGGTTACACCAACCAGAGCGAGGTCGTTCGCGAGGGGCTTCGCTTGCTTCGCGCTCGAGATCGAAATCGCGAGGTTCTCACGGCCGCGCTCGACCGCGGGCATGCCGAGAATGTTGCTGGAAAGCGTCGATCGCTGACCGATGACGCCCTGCGCGATATCACTGAGCGCGGACGGCGCCTTGCCGAAGAGCGCACCGCTCGAACGCGCTGAGCACTAAGGCCTTGCCGGGATCGGCGTCGTACGTGGGGCGGTGATGGGGGGAGCCCGGGTCTTCGCTTGCGCGCTTTTTGCGATGGTGGTCGTATGCGCTCTGCCGTGTAACGCGGCGCCCGAGGGGCCCGACGCGCGGGCCGTGGCGCGCGATGTTGCGCGCGAGTTGGGGGTGCAGGACCGGTTGCCGAGCGAACAGTCCGCGCCCGGCGGCGAGCGCGTCGCCGGCGGCGGGTGGTCACCGTCGGAATCCGCGCCCGCGGCTGCCATCCCCGTCAGCAGTGAGTTCGGGACGGTGCTGTTGTGGGTGGCCGGCGCGTTCGGCGTCGTCTTCCTGGTCGTGATGCTGGCGGAGTCCGTGTCGGGGGGCGCGCTGCAACGGGGACGCGATTCGCGCGCGCCCGGCGCAGCCGAAGCCGGCGCCGCGACCGGGCCGCGCGCGAGCCTCATCACCGCCGACGAGTTGGCTGCCGACGGGCGCTACACCGAAGCGATGCACCAGCTGCTGCAGGATGCCGTCGCGGCGCTGCGGCGGCGGCTCGCGGCGGAGATTTCCGACGCCTTGACGAGCCGTGAGATCCTGCGCGCGCTGGCGCTGCGGCAGGCCGAGCACGACGCGCTGCGCGACATGATCGCGCGCGTCGAGCAGACGTGGTTCGCGCAACGGCTCGCCGCGGTCGACGACTATCACGCCGTTCGCGCAAGTTTCGCGGTGGTTGCCGCGGGTGCGGCGGCCCGATGAAGGCGCTCCCGCTGTTCTCCGTTCGCCTCGCAGCCGGCTGGCTCGCCGCAGCGGCGCTGACCTTTGCCTTCTCCTTCTATTTCATGACGCTCGGAGGGGGATCGGGGCACGAGGCCGACGACAGCGGGCCGACGATCTACTCGAACTCCGCGCTCGGATACGCGACGTTCTACCACATGCTTCCGCGGCTCGGGATTCCCGTCGGCGACAACATCTCTGCGTCCGGGCCGCCCGCCGACGCCGCGGTGGTCGTCATCGCCGAGCCCTATGCCGACGCGGGCACGCTGGCGCGCGTGCGCAACGAGCTGCGGCGTGCGCCCGCGGTCCTGCTCGTGCTGCCCAAACGCACCGGCGAAGCCGATCCGCGGCGGCGCGACCGTTTGCGCGACGATGCGCTGCTGCCGCTGCACCACGCGAAGGACGTGCTCGCGCTGGCCGACACGAGCGCAACGCTGGATCGCCACGGCGCGATGGCGCTGTGGGACGTTCGCGCCCCGATTGCGGGTGCACCGCGCCTCGCCGGCCCGCAGCTAGCGCATTCGACGCGGATGCGGCCGCTGGTCCAGTCCGCGGCCGGCATCCTGGTTGGCGAGATCCCCGACAACGAGCGGCGCGTCGTCGTCGTGACGGATCCCGACATCTTCGAGAACCACGGCATCGCGCGCGGCGACAACGCGCTCGTGGCGGCGTCGATCGTTCGCAGCCTGCGCGGCGCGCGCCGCGGGCGCGTCGTGTTCGACGAAACGGCGCACGGCATCGTCGCGCGACCGTTCAGCGCGATGCGACTGCTGTTCGGGTTTCCGTTCGTGCTCGTGACGGTGCAAGTTGTACTCGCAACGGCGCTGCTGCTGTGGTCGGGCGGCGTGCGCTTCGGCGCGCCGCGGCCGCGCGAGGCGACGCTGCCGCTGGGCAAGCGCGGGTTAATCGAAAGCGGCTCGCGGCTGCTCGAGTATGCGGCGCAGCTTTCGTTTCTGATCGAGCGCTACGCGGAGGCCGTGCTGCGCGAGACGGCGCAAGCGGTCAACGCACCGCGCGGTCTCGCGCGCGATGAGCTCATCGCCTGGTTCGCTCGCACGGGGCGCGCCGTTCCTGATGCCACCTCACCTGCCGACGCCGAAGCGATGTATCGCTGGAGGGACGCCGTCCTCGATGAATCTGGACAACGTACGCAGCGTCGCTGACGCGGTCAAAGCCGAAGTGCGCAAGGTGATCGTCGGTCAGGACGACGCCATCGAGCTGATGCTCGCGAGCCTGCTCGTCGGCGGCCACATTCTGCTCGAAGGCGTGCCGGGCACGGCGAAAACGCTCGTGACGCAATCGTTCGCGGCGGCGCTCGCGCTGAAGTTCAACCGCATCCAGTTCACGCCGGACTTGATGCCGGGCGACGTGCTGGGCACCAACCTGTTCAACTTTCAGACCAACGAGTTCGTGCTGACGAAAGGCGCGATCTTCACCGAGCTGCTGCTCGGCGACGAAATCAACCGCAGCCCGCCCAAGACGCAAGCCGCGCTGTTGCAGGCGATGAACGAACGCGTCGTGACGATCGACGGCCGCGACTATCCGCTGGGCGACGGCTTCATGGTGATCGCGACGCAGAACCCGATCGAGCAACAGGGGACGTATCCGCTGCCCGAAGCGCAGCTCGACCGCTTTCTGTTCAAGATTCTGGTGGACTACCCGGGCCGTGACGACGAGCTGGAGATCGTGCGCCGGCACGGCAACCGCTCCGCGATGCCGCAACTCGACGGCTTCGGCGTGCGCGCCGTGGCCGACCTCGCGGCGCTGCGCGAGATTCGCAGCGCGGTCGAGGCCGTCACGCTGGCGGAGCCCATCGTCGAGTACGTCGTCGACC
>JALZBE010000260.1 GCA_030947665.1 Vulcanimicrobiota bacterium
TGATCGCGAGGTGATCGCTCAATGCCGGGTTCTCGACGACGCGCGGGATCCGGTCCGGCGGCGTCGGGCGGACGAGCGCTTTGACCGGCGGCGCTTTCTTCTTCGCTGCTTTCTTCCGCGCGCCCGAGTTCTTTTTCGCGCCGACCTTCTTTGCGCCCTTAGAATTTTTGTTTGACCGTCCACTTGCTGTCGGGATGGCTCTTCTCCAGGTCGTGCCATGCGTGCAGGAGATCGCTTTGGTTGTGCGTCGCGCGGTACGCGCTCACGCCGAGATAGTACTGCGCCTCCGCCGCGACCAGCGCGGTCGGGAACCGGCGTACGACCTCTTCGTACAACGGCTTCGCCTTGTCGTACTCTTTCCGGCGTAGCCGCGCGTGCGCTACCGCGGCGATCAGCTGCGGGGCGAACTCCGCAGGCGGCAGGTAGCCGTTCCAGCGGTACAGCTCCGTGCCGTCCACGTCGAGGACGCGCAGATCAGGCGTCCAGACGTGCCGATAGCGGTCCAGCACCGGCTGGTTCGCGTCCACGGTGTTGTCGATTTGAAAGGGTACCGTGAGGCGTTCGATCGCCTCGCGTACCGGGACTTCGGGATACGTCACGGTATCCAGCGCCTTGCAGGCGCCTCAACCCGGGTTGAAGACGTCCATCAGCACGAGCCGCTCGCCGTTTTGCGCCGCGTTCAGCGCCTCGTCGAGCGACCCGAGCCACGCGATCTCGCTCATGCGCGGTTCTCCGTGAAGCAGGGGTGCGCCACCACTATACCCGATGCTTGCGCCGGTGACGAAGACCTGGGTCCTGGTCGCGGCGATCCTCGGCTCCGCGATGACGTTCATCGACGGCAGCGCAGTTAACGTCGCGCTGCCGGTGATCCAGCGCGAGCTCGCCGCCGACGCCGCGCAGATGCAGTGGGTCGTCGAGGGCTACGCGCTGTTCCTGGCGGCGCTGATCCTGCTGGGTGGATCGCTGGGCGACCTGTACGGACGCAAGAAGATGTTCGTCGGCGGGATCGTCGTGTTCGCCCTGGCGTCGGCGGGGTGCATGCTCGCGCCCAACGTCCAGGTCCTCATCGCGGCGCGCTGCCTGCAAGGGATCGGCGCGGCGTGCGCGATGCCCGAGTCGCTCGCGCTCATCAGCGCGACGTTCGAAGGCGCCGAGCGCGGCCGGGCAATCGGCACGTGGTCGGGGTTCGCGGCGCTCGTCTCCGCCGCCGGGCCCGTGATCGGCGGCTACCTCGCGCAGCACGCGTCGTGGCGCTGGGTGTTCCTCATCAACATCCCGATCGCGATCGCGGTCGTCGCGATCACCGTGCGCGGCGTGCCGGAAAGCCGCGACGAGGACATGCCGCAGCATCTCGACGTGCGCGGTGCGGTGTTCGCGACGGTCGGGCTGGGCGCGTTCACCTACGGGCTGATCCGCTCGCAAGGCGGCGTCCCCGATACGGGCGCCGTCAGCATGCTGATCGCGGGCGTCGTCGTGCTCGCCGCATTCATCATCACCGAAATGCATTCGCGCGCGCCGATGCTGCCGCTCGACCTCTTCGCGTCGCGCACGTTCAGCGCCGCGAACCTCTACACGCTTTTCCTGTACGCCGCGCTCGGCGGCGCGCTGTACTTCGTGCCGTACCTGCTGGTCGACGTGCAGCGCTACACGCCCACGGCCGCCGGCGGCGCGCTGCTGCCTTTCGTCGTGCTGATGTTCACGCTGTCGCGCTGGTCCGGCGGCCTGACGGCGCACATCGGCGCGCGCATCCCGCTCGTCGTCGGCGCGCTCGTCGCCGCGGCGGGATTCGTCGCCTTCGCGCTGCCCGGCATCGGCGGCTCGTATTGGACGACGTACTTCCCGGCCGCGCTGCTGCTCGGGCTCGGCGGCGCGTTCTTCGTCGCCCCGCTCACCACGACGGTCTTCGACGCGGTCGACACCGAGAAGAGCGGGGTCGCGTCGGGCGTGAACAACGCGGTCGCGCGCACCGCGGGCCTCATCGCGATCGCCGCGCTCGGCATCGTGCTCGCCGGCGTGTTCGACGCGACGTTCTCCTCCCGCATGGCGCGCCACAATCTCAGTCCGAAGACGACCGCGATCGTGACCAACGACCGCGCGAAGCTCTACACCGGCAGCGTCCCCGACGACATTCCGTCTGTGGACCGCGAGAGCGTCGCCGCCGGCGTGCGCGAAAGCTATCTGGCCGGCGTGCGCGCGGTCATGCTCGCGTCCGCCGGCGCGTGCGTTCTCGCCGCGCTCGTCGCGGCGTTCGGGATCTCCGGACGTCGCGCGGCGCCCGCTAACCGCGCCTGAGCTCGATGGTGAGACGGCTACGAATGGTGCGGCTGTCGTAGAGCCGCGTGTCCGCGGCGATGAGCGCCTCCGCGAACGCGTGCTCCGCGTTGAACGCTGCGACGCCCCACGAGATGCGCACCGGCGTTTGCAGGTCTTCGCCGAGCACGGCGAGATCGGCGTCGATCACGGCGAGCACCGCGCGCACGGCGTCGGTGCCGACGCCGTCCCAGATCCCGGCGAACTCGTCCCCGCCGATGCGGTAGATGCGCCCGGCATCGCCGCAGCGCTCGCGCAGGCAGCGCGCCGCGGTTGCGAGCGCGGCATCGCCCGCACCGTGACCGAAGCGGTCGTTGATCGTCTTGAGGTTGTCGAGGTCGATCATCGCGACGGTACCGCTCGCAGGCGGCGCCTCGATGCGCTCGAGAAATGCCCCGCGATTCGGGATGCCGCATAGCGCGTCGGTGTACGCAGCTTCGCGCAGCGCGCGCTCGGCGTGCGCCAGCGCGGCGTTGCGCTGCTCGAGCTCGGCGCGCGCGCCGTCGGTCGCGTGCACCACGATCGCGACGCCGAGCGCGATGTCGAGCACCATCGTGATGTAGCTCTCGAGGCCGAGGTACGTCATCGGGAACTGCACGCCGAGCAGGCTCAACAGCGGCACGTGCAGATAGTCCAGCGCGAGCGCGGCGAGCGACACCGTCAAAAGCTGCGTGCCGATACGGCGCGCGCGAACTCGCACGCCCGCGAGGGCGCCAAGCGCAAGCAGGACGCCGAAGCTCGCCGAGTGCACGCGGTAGACGCTGAAGAACGCCGGCGACGCGAACGCCGCGATCGTCGTCAGACAGACGGCGACCGCGAACAGCCCGACCAGCGGCGCGGTGAGCGGCCGCAGCCCGCGCTCACAGCGAATCGCGTATACGAACGCCAGCGCCGCGAGATCTTCGAGCACGGCGTAGGCGATGGTCGCCCCCGGCAACGCGGGCAGCAGATCCGCGTCCCGCCCGACCGCGGCGACGGCGAGGATCGCGAGCGCGGCGGCGTTCGCGCAGAGCCCCGCCGTCCAGCCGTCGAACCGCCGCCGCCCAAGCGACGTGCGGACGAGCACGGCGAGCACCGCCAGCAGCGCGAGGACGCCCAGCTGAAGGAACATGGAGAGGTAGCCGACGAGGTGACCGGCCAACGGAGCCATTTGCTTTTGTATCGGACGGAAAGGAAAACGTCATCACGTGATCCCGCTCATTTGCATGCAGCCGGACCGGCCGGCGGCGCTCGTGCGGGCGTCAACGCCCGACCTGCCGCCGATGGCGCTGCAGCAAGGCATCGGGGGAGTCGTTCGTGTGCGCGTCTCGCTCGATGCGAGCGGCGCGGTTCGAGACGTCGTCGTGACGAGTACGCCGTCGGGCATTTTGAGGAGCGAATCGCTCCGTGCGGCGCGCGCGAGCACGTTCGCTCCTGCGCGGCGGCGCTGCGTGAACGTCGCTTCGGCGTACGAGTTCCGCGTGCTGTACGATCCCGAGCGGCCGCCCGCGCTGCCGCCGCGACCGACACCGTCACCGTCGCCGATGCCGCCGCCGGCGCCGAACCTCGCGCAACCGTGGCAGCTCGTGTGGTCCACGAGCGGCTCGTACAGTTACAGCACGCGCACGCTGAGCTCGTCACGGTCGTACAGCCGCATCGACGACACGTTTCCGATCTCGCACCGGGTGGAGTGTCGCGTCACGCTTTCCACCGCGGCGTTCGAACGCTTCACGGCGGAGCTGCGCGCGTCGCGCGCCGAGCGCTGGCGTTCCTCGTACCGCGTGGGCGCGGAGCCGACGGCGGCACCGTCGCCCGTTCCGGTACCGACCAGCACGCCTGCCGTCGACGTCGTCGCGGTGGTGCGCGGCGAAGTCTTCATCCCACACACCGCTGACGCAGGCAGCAGCAAAATCACGCTGACGGCCTCCCGCACGTCGTATGAAACGAGCTTCGAGTACGGCTACCCGCCCGGCGTCGAGCCGGTCCCGGCCGAAGTGGAGAACCTGACCCGCGCGTTCGAAGCGGCGGATGCCGCGTGTAAGCGCCGCTGAACACCTTCGGCCATTTGGAGCGAGCGGGCCCTCCGTAACGTTTCCCTTGCCGACAAGCAGGGGAAGACATGGTTCCGATGTCCACCCCGATCGCCGAGACGACGTACGTGCTGCCGATCCGGCGCACGGCGATCCTCAACGACGACGAGTTGCCTGCGTATCTCGATGCGCTGGTCAAGCTCGTGCCCGTGATCGTCGTCGACGGTTCGCCGCCCGAGGTCTTCGCGCACCACGCCGCGACCTGGCCGCAGGGCATCTTGCACCTTCCCGTCGACGAGGACCGCCAGGGCGACCTCAACGGGAAGGTCGCTGGTGTCGTGACCGGCATGCGCCGGGTGCGAACGGCGAAGGCCGTGATCGCCGACGACGACGTGCGCTACGACCCGTTCGCGCTGCGCCGGCTCGCCGCGCTGCTCGACGGCGCCGGCGTGGTGCGACCGCAGAACGTGTTCAACCCGGCGCCGTGGCACGCCGTGCTCGATACCGGGCGCACGCTGATCGCCCGCGCGACCGGCGGCGACTGGCCGGGCACGCTCGGCCTCCGCATGGACGCGTACGCCCGCACCGGCGGCTATGACGGCAGCGTGCTGTTCGAAAACCTCGAGCTCGTGCGGACGCTGCGGGCGGCGGGCGCGCGCGAGCTCGTGGCTTACGACCTGTTCGTCGCCCGCCGCCCGCCCGAAGCCCGGCACTATCTCTCCCAGCGCGTGCGGCAAGCCTACGACGAGTTCGCCCGGCCCGGGCGATTGGCGGCGCAGCTGGCGGTCGCGCCGCTGCTCGCGCTCGGGACGGTGCGGTTCGGCGCGCGGGCCGTCGCGG
>JALZBE010000023.1 GCA_030947665.1 Vulcanimicrobiota bacterium
CGCGACGTCGTGCGGCGCTTTTGGCGCGGCGACATGGGCGTGAGCGCGGAGCTGGCGTCGCGGCTGGCCGGCTCGTCGGACCTCTTCGCGCACAACGGCCGCCGCCCGCGCGCGAGCGTCAACTTCGTCACCGTGCACGACGGCTTCACGCTGACCGACCTCGTGTCGTACAACCACAAGCATAACGAGGCCAATCACGAAGACAACCGGGACGGCACCGATGACAACGAAAGCTGGAACTGCGGCGTCGAGGGTCCGACCGACGATCACGAGATCGTCAACCTGCGCGAGCGCCAGAAGCGCAACCTCATCGCGACGCTGCTGCTGTCGCTCGGTGTGCCGCTGCTGCTGGGCGGCGACGAGCACGGGCGCACGCAGCGCGGCAACAACAATGCGTACTGCCAGGACAACGACATCTCGTGGGTCGACTGGACGCAGTGGAAACCGCGCGATCTCGCGCTCGAAGAGTTCGTCAAGATGATGCTGCGCATGCGGCGCGAGCATCCCGCGTTCAAGCGCGACGCGTTCTACCGCGGCGCGCCCATCGACGCCGGCGGGCGCAAGGACATCGCCTGGATGAAACCCGACGGCCACGAGATGCAGCCCGAAGACTGGTTGCCGGAACGGCGCACGCTCGGGTTCTTTCTCGGCGCGCGCCCGATGCTGTTCGTCGCGATGAACGCCGCCCCGGACGACGCCGATTTCGCGCTGCCTGACATCGAGCGCGTGTCGTGGTCGCTGGCACTCGACACCGGGATCGAGGCCGGCGCGCCGCGCGACGTCCCCCGCGACGACGTGCTCGTCTACCCGATGATCTCGCGCTCGCTGGCGCTCTTCGCCGGACACGTGCGATGACCGCGCGCGTCCTTCGTTCGTACGTCGACGCGCTCGGCACCGAGCGCACCGCCGCGCCCGACACGGTCGCGCGCTTCGAGCAGCTCATCGCGGAGGAGCCGCACCATTTCGTCGCGCCGTCGCTCGTGCTGCGCGAGAACGAGCCGGTCGCCGTGGACGTGACGCTGCCGGCGATGAGCTGGACCGAGACGCTGCAGTGGTCGCTCGTGCGCGAGGACGGCAGCACCGCGGAGGGCACGGTGGCGCTGCGCGACACCCCCGTCGTCTTCGCCGACCACCGCGAGACGTCGACGTACGACACGCGCCGCGTCGCGATCTCCGGGCCGCAGCCGCTCGGAACGCACCGGCTCGCGCTTTCGGTCGACGCGTACGCGCGCCAGACGGTGCACGTGGTCGTCGTTCCCGAGCGCGCGTTCGCGCCGCAGGGCCGCACGTGGGGGATTGCGCTGCAGATCTACACGCTGCGCTCCGCGCGCAACGACGGCATCGGCGACTACGCCGACCTGCGCGCGGTCTGCCGGCTGCTCGGCGAGCGCGGCGCGAGCTACGCCGGCATCAACCCGCTGCACGCAACGTTTCGCGACGAACCCGAGGCCGCCAGCCCGTATGCCGCGTCGTCGCGCCGCTGGCTCAACTGGCTCTACATCGCGCTCGACGACGTCCCCGAAGCGAACGCCGACGCCGTGCGCGCCATCCTCGCGCAGCCCGAGCGAAGCGACGAGCTCGCGCGCCTGCGCGCCGCCGATCACGTGGACTACGCCGGCGTCGCGGCCGCCAAGGATGCGGTGCTGCGCGCGTGCTTCGCCGCGCTCGACGGCGACGAAGAACGTCATCAGGCCTTCATTGCGTGGTGCGAGTCGCACGGCGAGCCGCTGCGGCGATTTGCCGCGTTCGAGGCGCTCGTCGCGCGCTTCGGCCGCGATCTCACCGAGTGGCCGCGGACGTTTCGCACGCCGTCGTCGCCCGACGTCGCGCTCTTCGCGGCCGCCGAAGACGCGGCGGTGCGTTACGCGATGTACTTGCAGTGGCTGGCGGCGGAGCAGCTCGATGCCGTCGCCGCCGACGCGGCGCGCTGCGGCGTGCAGCTCTACCGCGATCTCGCGGTCGGCGTCGACGCGAACTCCGCCGACGTGTGGGCCGACTCCGAAGCGTACGTGGAAGAGGTGTCGGTCGGTGCACCGCCCGACCTGCTCAACACGCTCGGCCAGGACTGGGGCTTGCCGCCGCTCGACCCACGCGGGCTCGCGCGGGAAGGGTACGCCGAGTTACTCGCGGTCGTGCAGTCGAACTGTCACGCCGCGGGCGCGCTGCGCATCGACCACGCGTTCTCGCTCGCGCGTCTCTACTGGATCCCGCGCGGCGCCGACCCGCGCAGCGGAACCTACGTCGAGTACCCGCTCGACGACGTCAGCGGGATCGTCGCGCTCGCCAGCGCGCGCGAGGGCTGCGTCGTGATCGGCGAAGACCTGGGCACCGTGCCCGAGGGCTTTCGCGAGCGGATGGCCGCGACCGGCATTCTCTCCTACCGCATCCTGTTCTTCGAGCTGCGGCCCGACGGCACGTTCGTCCCGCCCGAGGAATATCCGGCGCTCGCGCTCGCCACGTCTGGGACGCACGACCTGCCGACGATCCCCGCGTGGCTGCGCGGCGAGGACGTCGACCTGCGCGACCGTCTGCAGATGCTGGAGACGCCGCACGCCGACGAGCGCGCGGTGCGGGATCGCGAGCGAGAGCTCTTCCTGGACACGCTCGTCGCGCACGGCGACCTGGCGGCGAGCGAGCGCGACGACGACACTTCGGTGATGATCGCGGCAAACCGCTACCTGGCCGCGACGCCGTGCGCAATCATGATGGCCCAGATCGACGACGTGCTCGCGGAACGCATGCCGGTCAACGTCCCGGGAACCTCCACGCAGTACCCGAACTGGCGCCGTAAGCTGGGCACGGCCGTCGACGCGCTCGCGTCGGACGACCGCCTTCGCCGGCTCTGCACCGTCCTCGCCGAACTCCGCCCGAGAGCAAAACCGTGAAAGCAGTTCTCATGGCCGGCGGGGAGGGCTCCCGCCTTCGCCCGCTGACCTCGCGCCGACCGAAACCGCTCGCGCCCGTCGCCGGCAAGCCGGTGATGGAACTGATCGTCGAGCTGCTCAAACAGCACGGCTTCGACGAGGTCGTCGCGACGCTGCACTACCTTGCCGACGAGATCGAGACCTACTTCGGCGACGGTGACGCGCAGGGCGTGAAGATGCACTACGTGGTCGAGGATACGCCGCTGGGCACCGCGGGCGCAGTGAAGATGGCGCACGACCTGCTCGCCGGCGACACGTTCTTGGTGATCAGCGGCGACGCGCTGACCGATCTCGATCTGAGCGCCGTCGTGCGCCACCACAAAGAGCAAGGCAACGACGTCACGATCGCGCTGCAGCGCGTGACGAACCCGCTCGAGTTCGGCGTCGTCGTCACCGACGAGAACGGGCGCATCGTGCGCTTTCTCGAGAAGCCGTCGTGGGGCGAGGTGTTCTCCGACACGATCAACACCGGCATCTACGTGCTCGAGCCCGCGATCCTCGACCGCATGCAGCGCGGCAAGGTGTACGATTTTTCGAAAGACCTGTTCCCCGACATGCTGCGCGAAGGCGCCAAGCTCGGCGGCTACGTGATCGACGCGTACTGGACCGACATCGGAAACCTCGAACAGTACCAGCAGGCGAACTACGACGGCGTCGACGGCAAGGTGCGCATCGCGTTCCCGGGTACCGAGGTCGCCCCCGGCGTGTTCGCCGGCGAAGGCACGCGCATCCATCCCGGCGCGCGCATCGAAGGGCCCGTCGTGCTCGGGCGCGACGTGCGCATCCACGACGGCGCGACGATCGTCGGGCCGTCCGCGATCGGCGACCGCACGATCGTCGAGCGCGGCGCCAACGTGTGCCGCAGCGTGCTGTGGGAAGACGTCTACGTCGGCGAAGAGGCATCGCTGAGCGACTGCACCGTCGCCGACCGCAACACGGTCGAGAAGCGCGCGAAAGTCAACGAGAACGACGTGCTCGGACGCGGCTGCACGATCGGCGCGGGCGCGACGATCAACGCGCACCTCAAGCTGTGGCCGGACAAGTGGGTCACCGCCGGCTCGATCGTCTCGATGTCGCTGATCTACGGGCAGAAGTGGCCGGGCTCGCTGTTCGGCTCGGTCGGCATCAGCGGCTTGGCCAACCTGGAGATCACGCCGGAGTTCGCGCTCAAGCTCGGGCAGGCGTTCGGCACGTGGCTCAAACCGGGGCAGACGGTCATGACGAGCCGCGACACGCATCCCGCGTCGCGCGTGATGAACCGCTGCGTGATCTCGGGACTGTTGTCGGTCGGCATCAACGTGCTCGACCTGCGCTCGTACCCGCTGCCGCTCGCGCGCTATGCGGTGCGCGTCGGCGGCGACGGCGGAATGCACGTGCGCGTCGCGCCGGACGACTCCAACGCGCTGGTGTTCGAGTTCTTCGACCACACCGGCATCGGGATCGACAAAGGCGCGGAGCGCAAGGTGGAAAACCTGTTCTTCCGCGAGGATTTCCGGCGCACGCCGATGGACGAGGTCGGCCGGCTCGACTTCCCGTCGCGCGCGCTCGAGCGCTATACGGCGGCGTTCACCACCGCACTGCACGCCGAGGCCGTCAAAGAGGCGAACTTCCGCGTCGTGATCGACTACGCGTACGGCAACGCGTCGATCGTGCTCCCGCAAATCCTGGGCGCGCTGGGCGTCGAGCAGATCGCGCTCAACGCGTACTTCGACGCCGGAAAGGTTCGCACGTTCCGCGACGACCGCGAGCGCCATCTGCAGCAGCTAACGTCCGTCGTCACGTCGCTCGAAGCCAACCTCGGGGTGCTGATCGACGCGGACGGCGAGACGGTGACGCTCGTCGACGACGCCGGCAAGATCGTCGGCCGCAACCGCCTGATGGCGCTGCTGACGCTGCTCGTCGCGCGCGCGAAGCCCGGTGCGCGGATCGCGATGCCGCTCACCGTGCCGTCGGTCGTAGAACGCATCGCCGCCGACAACGGCGCGACGATCGTGCGCACGCCGAGCGACCGCCGCTCGCTGATGGCGCTGGCCGAGCGCGAGGGCAACGAACTCGCGTTCGCGGGCGGGCGGAACTACGAGCTGATCTTCCCCGAATTCCAGCCGGCGTTCGACGGCATCTACGCGACGGCGAAGATCATGGAGCTGCTCGCCGCCGAGCACCGTAAGCTGTCGGAGCTCGCCGCGATGATCCCGCGCTGGCACATCGCCGGGCGCGTCGTCCCGTGCCCGTGGGACCGCAAGGGGGCCGTGATGCGCTCGCTGCACGACGAAGCGTCGCACGGCGGCAACGGCAAGGTGGAGACGCTCGACGGCATTCGCTTACCGCGTGAAAACGGTTGGGTGCTCGTGCTTCCGGACGCGACTGAAGCGTCGGTGAACGTGTGGGCGGAAGGTACGTCGGACGAACAAGCCGCGCACTACGCGGACGAAATCGCGCAGCGCGTGCGTGCGATCGCAGCGGGCTAGCGACTGCCGATCCGCACGGCTCGTCCAGCGAGTAAGCGTAGCGGATCACAGTAGTACGCAAATGCACATTGGTTTTTCATTCTTTGCAGGACGACTTCCGTCATAGCCAGATTACTCCAGCCATCCGGTGCTCGTGTGTGAGGCAACCGGGCCTTTTTTAGGAATTGGAGTGGGGTGTCTAAGATGATTTCTCGGAAGCGGGTGTATTCCGCATTGTTCTCGGCCGGCGCCGCGTGCGCCATTCTCGCGAGCGGATTGGCCGGATGCTCGGGCGGCGGCGGCACGACGGCGGTTACGCCGATCACGCCGGCGCAGACGGCGCCGGGTCCCGCCGCGCAAGGTGACGAGCGCGTCGTCCAAACCGTCGACGCGAGCGCCGCGAGCGGTTCGTTCAGCGTCTCGCACGAAGCGGCGCATGCCGCGCCGATGCAAGGCCAGCCCGTGAAGCAGATGGCGACCGGGCAGCGCGCGATCCGCACGGGCGGCGCCTACGATCTCGCGTACTACGGCGGCCCGTACCTGACCAGCGCGTCGTCGATCAACCTCTACGTCAACTGCGCGGGCACGTGCTGGGGCTCGCCGTCGCCGGGCACGTTCATGCAGCGGATCGCCGGCAGCAGCTTCGTCCACATCATCGACCAGTACATCGGATCGTCGGCGAACAACCGCTATCCGTACGCGAGCGGCTGGCAAGTGAACTACAACACGTCCGGTACGCTGCAAGACCAGGACATCTACAACATCGTTCATTCCGTCGCGGTGTCACAGGGGACCGGCTACGGCAAGCTCTACCATGTGTTCTTGCAGAGCGGCGTGTCGCAGTGCAGCTCCAGTGCGGGCGGCTGCTACGCGCAGCAATACTGCGCGTACCACGGCTCGGTCGACTTCGGCGACATCGGCCATACGCTGTACTCCGTCGAGCCGTACCAGGGTATCAGCGGGTGCAACAGCCCGAGCAACAAGCTGCAAGACTCAACCGGCTCGACGCTCTCGCACGAGTGGTTCGAGGCGATCACCGATCCGGACGTCGCGGTCAACAACATCGCGTGGTACAACAACATCGGCGGCGAGATCGGCGACATCTGCCGCAATTACTACGGCAACGTGTCGCTGAGCGGCTTCACGTACAACATCCAAAAAGAATACACGAACGTCCACAGCGCCTGTTCCTTCTCGACCTAACCCGGGGTCGCGGGGAGGCGGAGCCTCCCTACGAGCGGAGGGGGAGCGGGGTTCCCCCTCCGCCGCGCCTACCGCGGCGCCGGCGACGCCGTAGGCCGCGCACCGGGCTGCGGGGTGTCGAAGCGAATCGTTCCGCCGCGGTAGTCGAGCACGAGCGTGTAGCGCCGTAGCACTTGGTCGCCGAGATTGATCGCCACGGTCGGATTCGCTTCGGCGCCCGCCGTCGCTTCGGCGAGCATCAAGGGGACGTTGCGGATGCGCAACTCGCCCAAGCGCAGCTCGTCGGCGCGCGCGACCGATGTCCGCACCGGGCCGCCGACGCCGCTGACCGAAGCGCCGGACGGTACGGCGTGATAGCGCGCGACGAGATCGTGCGCGCGCACGAAGGGCGCGTTCACTTCGGCGCCGATCGCGCTCCCCGTGTCGATCGTTACGGCGCCCGCGATGTCGTCGAGCGCGCCGTCGACTTGCGGCTGCCGGTCGGCGAACGTCATCGGGACGCTGATCCCGCCGCCGGGAAACGCGCGCGCGTCGGTCGCGAGCTCGAGCGATCCGTTCGCGAAGTCGATGCGGGCGGCGAAACGCGCGAGCAGTTCGTAACCGGCGATACAATCGAACGGGGCACCCGCGCCGAAGTCGAGGACGATGAACGGCTGATCGCGCAGCTCCGCGGTCCCGACCCGCACGCTGCGCGTGCGGGCGTAACGCACGTTCGCCAGGCCCGCACCAGCGCCGCCCACCGCGCCCGCGCCGACGACGTTCAACCCGGCGCGCTGCGCCGCGCTCGGCGTGATCGCGTTCTGGCCGCCGGTGTCGAGCAGACAACGCAGCGGCGGCCCGTGATCGATCGACACCTCGATCAACGGCATCGAGGATCCGGCGACGAGCGGCACCGACGCGATGCCGTTCAGCGCCGCGTCGTGCGGCGCCGCCGGCGGCGCGAACGCGTTCGGCGCGCCCGTTCGCGGCGTCTCCACGGACCGCACGCGCGCCGACCACGTTCCGTTCTCCGATGCGTACTCGAGCGCGAACGGAACGACGAACGAACCCGCGCGCCGGTAGTCGCCGAACGATGCGTGCTGCGTTTCCTGGCCGACGTGCAGGGCGACGCTCGTGACGTGCACACCGGCCGGATCCGTCGCGACGTCCGGCGGGCGCGAGCCGCACTCGCACGGCGCGTTACGCGCCGCGGGCGCGAGCATGCGCGCCCACGCGCGAATCTCACCGCGCTCGTCGACGTTGCCTTCGATGCGCGGCATCCCCGTTGCGTCGGCGCGCCACGGATGCACGCCGTCCCAGCCCTCGCGCTCGGACACGGGCCCGGCGTCGAAGCGGCGCACGAACCGGCCCAGCATCCGATCTACGACGATCTCGCCGTGTCCGGGTACGCCGTAGGCCGTGACGTCCAGCCGCAGCCGCACGTAGCGCGGCCGCTTCGTGCCCACGACAACGCCGATCACCGGTAAAACGGAGATCGTGCGTACGTCTGAGGCCGCGCTCGCGGGCGGGGGTGAAGCGTGGAGTGCGAGCGCGGCCGTGACGGCCACGAGGATCGTCACGGGCCCGCGTTTAGGCGGAAAGGTTCAGCGTCCCCGCCGCTTTGCGAAGTTGCCGTTGCCCGCGTTGCCGCGGAAGCTCTGCGCGTTGCGCGACGGCGCGAACCGGCGCGGCGCGGGGAAGGCGGCCGCGGCTTGCAGATTCGTTGCCGATGGCTCGGGGAGCGACGGAACTTTGTTGCGGTCGATGCGACGGCCGACGGCCTTCTCGATGTCGCGGAAGAGCCGCTCTTCGTCGTGCGAGACGAACGTGATCGCGTCGCCGGTCTGCTCGGCGCGCGCCGTGCGGCCGACGCGGTGCACGTAGTCTTCCGGCACCATCGGAACGTCGTAGTTCACGACGTGGCCGAGGTCGGCGATGTCGATGCCGCGTGCCGCGACGTCGGTGGCCACGAGCACGCGCAGCTTGCCGCGCTTGAAGTCGGCCAGCGCGCGCATGCGCTGCGCCTGCGAGCGGTCGCCGTGGATGCGTTCGGCCGAGACGTTATGCTTCTCCAGCGCGAGCGCGAGCCGGTTGGCGCGCGCCTTGGTCCGCGTGAACGCGAGCGCGCTGTAGATGTTGTTGTCCTTGAGCAGTTCGACGAGCAGATCGGTCTTGCTGCCTTGCGGCACCGTATACGCGACGTGCGTGATGCCCGTGGCGGTGGTCGAATTGCTCTGCGGCACCATTTCGACGCGCACCGGATCGTGCAGCAGATCGCGCGTCAGCTTGAGGACTTCCGGAGCGATCGTCGCCGAGAAGAACAGCGTCTGGCGCTTGGCCGGAACCTTCGTGACGATGCGCTTCACGGCGGGCAGGAAGCCCATGTCGAGCATGCGATCCGCTTCGTCGAGGACGAGCACGGCCACGTTGTCGAGCCGTGCTTTGCCTTGATTCATCAGGTCTTGGAGCCGGCCGGGGGTCGCGATGATGATCTCGGTTCCGCGCGCGAACGCGGCGATCTGGACGCCGAAGCCGACGCCGCCGTAGATCGCGGCGACGCGCAGGTTCGTGCCCTTGCTCAGCGCCGCGAAGTGCGACGCGATCTGCGCGGCGAGCTCGCGCGTCGGCGCGAGAACGAGCGCGTGAGTCTTACCACGCGGCAGCGTCGCGAGCTTCTCGAGGATGGGCAGCGCGAACGCGGCCGTCTTGCCGGTGCCCGTCTGGGCGCTGGCAAGGACGTCCTTGCCCGCGAGGGCCGGCGGGATCGCGGCAGCCTGAACGGGGGTCGGGACGGTGAAGCCGAGCTCGCGCACGGCTCGAAGGGACGCCGGGCTTAGGCCCAACGCGTCAAAAGTCGGTTGCATGGATTCTTTCGAAAGCGTGCGCGCGAGGTCGATCGGTCGCATTTCGAAAGATCGCGCAAGGTAGGAACGTCACGCGGGGTGACGTGGTCACACGGGGTGACGCGTCAGTATATCACGACAGGCACAGGAAGTCGAACGGACGTTTGTCGGGTCTACCGCTACGACGTTTGTCGGCGCGGGGTCCTACCGGCCGCCCGAGACGTCGACGATGGCGCCCGTGACGTACGACGACGCCGGCGAGAGCAGCCACAGCACCGTCGCGGCGACCTCATCGGCCGTGCCGATGCGTTCCATCGGGATCGTCGGCGTGATGCGCGCGACGCGTTCCGGGCGTCCGCCGCGCGCGTGGATCTCGGTGTCGATCAGTCCCGGCGCGACCGCGTTCACGCGAATGCCCTCGCGCCCGACCTCTTTCGCGAGGCCGCGCGTCAGCGTGTCGACGGCGGCCTTCGATGCCGCGTAGTGCACGTACTCGCCGGGCGAGCCGAGGCCCGCGGCGCGCGACGACACCACGACGATCGCACCGCCGGAACCGCCGCGCGCCGTCGACATGCGACGTACCGCTTCGCGCGCGCACAAGAACGCGCCGGTGACGTTGACCGCCAGCACGCGTTCGAGCGTGGCGGCGTCGATCTCGTCGACGCGCGTGAACCGGCCGGTGATGCCGGCGTTGATCGCGAGCGCGTCGAGCCGGCCGAAGGCGTCGTCGACGGCCGCATACGCCGCGAGCACGTCCTCTTCGCGCGCGACGTCCGCCTTGACGATCACCGCGCGCCGCCCGGTGCCGTTGACCTCCGCCGCGACGTGCTCGGCGGCCGCGCGGTCTTCAGCGTACGTGAGCGCGATCTCGTATCCCGCCGCCGCCGCGGCGCGCACGATCGCCGCGCCGATCCCGCGGCTGCCGCCGGTGACGAGCATGACCGGACCGTTCGCGTGCGGCGTGTCCATATCGATCAGCTCGCTTTACGCACTGCGGCGTCCGCGATCGCGTTGACGTACTCGATCTTGCGGCCCAGCGAATCGAGCACGTGCGACCAGGTGTAGCGCGCGGCCGTCTCGGCGCCGTTCGTGCGCAGCTCCTCCGCGAGGTTGGGGTCGGAGAACAGCGCGCGCAGGTACGTCGCGAGCTCGCGGCCGTCGCCCGTGTCGCAGACGATCGCGTTGACGAACGGCTCGGCGTACTCTTCGCCGGTCGCGCCGCACACGACGATACCACCCGCGGCCATCACTTCGAGCCCCACCAGCCCGAACGGCTCCTTGCCGCTGTTCGCGAGCACGACGTCGGCGGCGGCATAGAGCGCGTACAGCGTCGCTTCGTCGAGGAACGCGCGCACGTGCATGACCGCCGCGTCGACGACGGCGAGCCGCTTCGCGAACTCGCGCCAGTCGCTGCCTTCGTACGCGAGCCGCTCGACGGTGAGGCCGCGCTCGCGCGCGCGCCCGAGCACGACGTCGCCGTACGGTTCTTTGCCGCCGCGCACGATCAAGCGCGCGTCGATGCCGGACGCGCGCACGTCGGCGAGCGCGTCGATGGCCTGAAGCCAGTTCTTATCAGGATCGAAGCGGCCGACTTTGACGCACGTGGGGCGGTCGCCGAACGCTTCGCGCAGCGTCTTCGTTTGTTCGGGGTCTGCGCCGTCTAGCAGCGCCGGGTCGATTCCGTTGGGGATCACGAGCGCGTGCACGCCCCACTGCGCGAGCTCGAACTTCATGTACTTGCTGACCGCCGTCACGGCGGCGGCGCGCGTCAGCGTCGGCCAGTGGATCTTCTCGAAGCCGTACGTGTTGTTGGCGTTCCACATCAGCGTCAAGCCGGCGCGCACGCCGCGCTCGCGCGCGAGCCGGTCGATTGCGATCGCGACGTTCGCGGTCTGCCACTCCTCGGCGATGACGAGCACGCGCTCCCCGCGCGCGTGCGCCGGCACGACGAGCTCGTCCACGATCCACGGCGGCAGGCTGAGGCCCCAGTCGTGCACCTTGCCGGCCTCGCCGTCGTACGCGTTGCGCGGGTGCTGCGCCGAAATCCACTGCGACCAGCGCCGCAGCGTCACGCCGGGATCGCTCGCTTCGACCGCCTCGAAGTTGGGGTCGCCGAGAAAGAATAGCTGGACGTCGTGGCCGGCGGCGCCGAGCGCGCGCGCGAGCTGCGTGACGCGCGTCGCGAGCCCACCGATCGATGCGTACCGGTCCGGCCCCTCGAACGAGAGGATGGCGACCTGGGGAGGGATCATCCGAAGCCTCTACGCGAGAACCGGCGCGAATACTGCCGCGTCCACGTTTCCGCCGGAGATCACCGCCGCGACGCGCTTCCCGCGTAGGCGCTCGCACTCGGCCGCGACCGCCGCGACCGAAGCCGCGCCGGCCCCTTCGGCGACGTTGTGCGTGTCGGTGAACACCCAGCGCATCGCGTCGCGAATCGCTTCCTCGGAGACCATGACGATCCGCGCGGCGCCGGCTCGAATCACGGCCAGCGCGGCGGGATCGGGGACGCGCACGGCCATGCCGTCGGCGATGGAATCGGCGGCCTCTGTCTCGACGATCTCCTCGCGTTCGAACGACCGCGCGTACGCCGGGAAACGTTCGGCGACGACGCCCACGACCTCGGTGTCGAGCCCGAGCAGATCGCGCACGGCGATGACGCCGCTGATCCCCGAACCGAGCCCGATGGGGACGTACACGACGTCGTACGCGCCGGCAGCAAACAGCTCGCGCGCGTAGGTCGCGACGCCGGCCACGAGATCGCGGTGATACGAGGGAACGAACTCCGCGTGCGCGTCCGAAGCGACGAGCGTCGCGGCGTATGCTTTCGCTTCGTCGAAATCACGGCCGTGCACGACGAGCTCCGCGCCGAGCGCGCGCATCGCGGCGTTCTTCTCCGGCGAGTTGCCTTCGGGGACGACGATCGTCGCGCGCAATCCGGCCCGCGCCGCGGCGAACGCGATGCTCTGCCCGTGGTTCCCGCGCGTCGCGCTGACGAGGCGCGTCACGTGCGGCGCGCGTTCGCGGAGCGCCGCGACGTACGTCAGCCCGCCGCGCAGCTTGAACGCACCGAGCGGCGTGTGGTTCTCGTGCTTGAGCCACAGATCCACGCCGAGGCGCTGGGCGAGGAG
>JALZBE010000261.1 GCA_030947665.1 Vulcanimicrobiota bacterium
TGGTGCACCATCGCAATGCCGAGCGGCCCGAAGCGCGCGCGCGTCTCGTCTGCGATCTTCTCCATCTCCGCGACCGCGAGCGTTTCGTATGCTTCGTACTCCAGCGCGGCGACGGGACGCGGATCGTCCGGCGACGTCTCCCGCGTCGTGCCCAGGAACGTCACCACCGCGCCGTGCGCGTCAGTCTTCACCGCGCGCTCCAACGCGGCGGCGTCGAGCCGTTCCGCGGACACGCCGATCATCAGCCGCCGCCGACCGGCGGCAGCAGCGCGATCTCGTCGCCGGCGCGCACCACCGTGCCGCCATCGGCGAGCTCGCCGTTGCGCGCGAAGCGGGTCGACGCTCGCAGCCCGGCGAGCTCCGCTCCGCCGGCCGCAAGCTGCGCCCACAAGCCGTCGATCGTCGTACCGCCGGGTACCTCGATGCGGCGCTCGCCGAAATCCAGCAGTTCGCGCAGGCGCGCGAACGCGAGCACGCGCACCGTGACGACCGCCGCGCGCTGCGACGTGTCGGTCACACGCCTCCGATGTCCGTCGTGTAGCCGTGCTCTTTGAGCCACGCGCGCGAGTCGTCGTGCAGGCCGAGCAGATCGATGCGGCTGCAAGTGAGCTTGTGCACGAGCACTTCCCAGAAGTGACGGTCTTGGCCGTACACGTCGTCGGGAATCTGGTTGTGCTTGCGGGTGAACTCGCGCAACGCTTCCCAGTCCCGTTGTGCCAGCAGCGTGCGCAGCTCGCCGTCGTACTCAGGCGTCGGCGCCGCGGCCTGCATCGTCAGGCCGACTTCCGCTCGCGCGGCGCGCAGAAGCGCTCGATCGCGAGCGCGACGCCGTCGCGGTCGTTCGGCGCGGTAACGTGGCGAACGGCCTGGCGCACTTCGGGCAGCGCGTTGCCCATCGCAACCCCGATCCCCGCCCAGCGCAGCATCGGCACATCGTTGCGCGAATCGCCGATGGCGAGCACGTTTTCGGCCGCGATGCCGAAGCCCGCGCACAGCTGCGCGAGCGCGTTTCTCTTGCTCGCCTCGCGATTGAGCACCGCGCACTCCACGAAATCGAGCCACGTCTCGTAGCGGAAGCTCAGCGGCAGGTCGCCGAACTCGCGCCGCATCCGCTCGACCGACTCGGTGCCCAAGAACCGGATGAAGGTCGGCGCTTCGGTGAGGATCTCCGCTAGCGACGGCGCTTCATACCAACCGGGGCCGCGCATGTCGTCCATGTAGATCTGCGAACCTTGAAGCCGGTAGAACGCCTCGCCGACGTAGACGGCGATGGCGAGCCCTTCGCGCTCGGCGAACAGCACCATGGATTTCGCGTGCGCGAGCGGGACCGGGATGTGCAGCAGCGTCCTGTTCGCCCCGAAGTCCTTGGTCAGCGCGCCATGGCAGCAAATGACGGGCAGGTTCAGCCCGAGTTCCTTGGACACGCGAATCGGCGTGTCAACCCCTCGTCCGGTCACCAGAACGACGCGAATCCCCGCGAGGAGCGCGTCCTTGATCGCGGTGCGGTTGCGTACGCTGATCGTCTCGTCCGGAGCCAGGAGCGTACCGTCGAGGTCGAGCGCGATGAGGTCGATATTCGGTGTGCGCGGCATTCCAAAAATCTTCGGCCGGTACGATACCCCGGAAGACCCCCGGGGATGCGCAGCCGGTGACAGCCTGGGATGCGCAACGGCCGACTCGTCGAATACGTTGACCGGACATGCGCACCTTCGTAGCGGCCCTCGCGTTCCTTGCCGCGAGCATCGTCCCCGCCCTCGCGCAACCCGCTCAGCGGTGTTCGCACGAGACGTTTGCCGTCGGCGGCCAGTCCGTCGCCGTGACGGCGTGCGCCGGCGCCCCCAACGGCGGCAAGACCGTCGCCGTCACCGAGACCTTCAAGAATGCCGCCACCTCCTTCACGCACACCGCCTCGATCGAGGTGCTGCCCGGCGCCGCCGCCTCGCGCGCCGTCGACGACGTCTCGCTGGCGCCGCTCGGCTTGCAGTACACGCTGCACATCACGCTCGTGTACCGCGAGGCCGGCGTGATCATCGAGCACGCGCTGCTCCTGCCCGGCGCCGTCCCCCTCAAATAACGGCCCGGCGACCGAAGTAGAACCGCCGCGCCGCGCAACCGTGCGGCGGCGGGCCGGTTCTAGGGCACAGAAATGCGGTGTCGACGCTCCTGATGTCCTGTACCAGCGTGGCCCCGGAGCTCGACGCGGCAGGTCGTGCCCGGTACGTCACGGACCACCTCCCGCCCGGTTTGTTCCGGGTCCCGGATGACGCCGTCAGCGCCGTCCCCTGGCGCGTCTCGCCGGAGCCGTTCCCGCTCGCTCCGAAGACCGTCGCCGCCATCGAGTCGCTCGGTAACGACTTGCTCGCTTTCTACCGGGCGCTCAACGCGCTCTACCTGCGCAGCGCGCGCGGCACGGCACCGGCGTTCATCGCCGAAGAGCTCGACCGCGGCAAGCCCGAGCAGATCGTCAAGCTCGCGCGGCAGAACCGCTTCAAACAGGACATCCCGCGCGTCATCCGTCCTGACCTGATCCTCACCGACGACGGCTACGTCGCGAGCGAGCTGGACAGCGTCCCGGGCGGGATGGGCTTCACCACCGCCCTGGCGCGGACGTACTGCGAGGTCGGCAGCGACAGCATCGGCGGCATCGACGGGATCCCGGAGCGCTTCGCCCAGATGCTGGCGTCGGTCGCCGCCAAGGAATACCCGACCGTCGCGGTCGTCGTGAGCGCGGAATCGAACGACTATCGCCCCGAGATGTCGTGGCTGGCGACGCGCGTGAACGCGCTCGGCCTGGCCGACGTGATCGTGTGCGCGCCCGCCGATGTCGTGTTCACGGAAGAAGCGCTCTTCGTGCGCAGCGCCGACGGCCGCGAGTCGAAGATCGACGTTCTGTACCGGAACTTCGAGCTGTTCGATCTGCTCAACATCTCCAAGCAAGAGCTGATCCTGTACGCCGCGCGCCACAACCGCGTGCGGATCACGCCGCCGCCGAAAGCGCATTTCGAAGAGAAGCTCACGTTCGCGCTGTTCCATCACCCGGGGTTGCGCTCGTACTGGCGCGGCGAGCTCGGGCCGGCCGTCGACGAACGCCTGCTCGGAATTTTTCCGCGGACCTGGATCGTCGATCCGCGCCCGCTGCCGTGGCAGGCCGCCATGGTCGACATCAGCGCGAACGGCGCACCGGTCCACGAGTGGTCGCAGCTCGAGGACCTCGGCAAGAGCGAGCGCGACTACGTGCTCAAGCCGTCCGGTTTCAGCGAGCTCGCATGGGGCTCCAAAGGCGTGAAGGTCGCCAACGACCTCACCCGCGACAAGTGGCGCGAAGCGCTGAACCAAGCTCTCGCGTCGTTCGACCACACGCCGTACATCTTGCAGCGCTTCCACAAGGGCAAGCGCGTGCAAGTGCCGTTCCTTTCGAGCTCGACCGGCGAGATGAAAGTAATGGACGGGCGCGTCCGGCTGTGCCCGTACTACTTCGTCGTGGGCGACGAGACCCGGCTGGGCGGGATCCTCGCCACGGTGGCGCCGTCCGACAAGCGTTTGATCCACGGGATGAGCGATGCGATCATGGCGTCGTGCCGTGTCGCGGACGACGGTTTCTGAGCAAGCAAGAAAACGAGACTGCCGCCCAGCGCGGCATGCGCAACCGCCACCGGCTCATGTCGTTCGGCACGGCTGCGGCGGTCGGCGTCGTCGTGTACGTTCTGGTGCCCGCATGGCTGAGCGGTGTGACGCGCTTCGTCGCGGCGTACGACATGGCGCTGCTCGTGCTGCTCGGTTTCTTCTGGAAAGTCGGTCTGCATACCGACCCGCGGCTAACGCGCGCGCGGGCCGCGCTCGACGATCCCGGCCGCAACACCGTGCTGCTCATCGTGCTGGGAACGGTCGTCGTGGGACTCGTCGCGGCGGTCGCGATCATCGGTCACGGACCGCAGGTCAAGAACGACGCCGAGAAGTGGACGGCGTACGCGTTCGGCGTGATCGCGATCGCCGCCGGCTGGTTCGTCGTGCACACCGTCTACACGTTTCGCTACGCGCACCTCTTCTGGTTCGATGAGGACCAGGACGGCGAGCCGGGCGGTTTCAACTTCCCCGGCACCGAGGACCCGTCGGACTACGATTTCGCGTACTTCGCGTTCTGCATCGGCACGTCGTTCGCGGTATCCGATCCGCAAGTCACCGAAACGCGCGTGCGCCGCGAGGTGATGCTGCACTCGATCATCTCCTTCGCGTACAACTCGGTGATCGTCGGCATGGTGATCAACCTGTTCGCCGGCATCTTCGCGGCACCGAGCGGCGGCGGGAAGTAGGCGCAGGACGGCAAAACGCGGCGTATGAGCCCTCTCGGACGAGGGGCCGCCGTCGTCGTGGCGGTCTTTCTCATCGCGGCGCTCGCCGGCGCGGCCAGCGCGGACCAGGTCAACTGGAATGCGCGCGGCAACGACGCGGTGCGGCGGGGCGAGCTCGCGGAGGCGCTGGTGGACTTCACGCGCGCCACGGAGCAGATTCCGAACGACCCGGTGGCGTGGTACAACCGCGCGCTCGTGTATTCGAGACTCGGCAAGAACGGCGCAGCGCTCGCCGACGCGCAGCGCTCCGTCAGCGTGAACCCCTTGTTCGACGAAGGCCGCGCGCTCGTTGCCCGGCTGCAAGAAGAGCTCGGCGAGTACGACGCGGCCCTGGTGAGCATCGAACGTGCCCTCGCGGTTCGGTCCGGCGAGGTCTCCTATCATCTCGCGCGCGCGAACCTGCTGCGGCTGCTGCACCGTACACCGGACGCGATCGCCGAATACGAGGATGCGTTGCGGCGTGACGCGCGCTCCGCTCCGGCGCTGCACGGTCTCGCCGAGGTGCGCCTGGAGCAGCAGCGCGACCGCGAGGCGCTCGCGCTGCTGAACCGGTATGTCGCCGTCGCGCCCGACGATCCGGACGTGAGCGTCGTGGTCGCCGGGTTGCTCGCGAAGACCGGGCGTCCCCAGGACGCGCTGACGTGGATCGCCGCGCACGCGTCGACCGATCCGCGCATGACCGACTACAACGTTCGCGCACTTCTGCTGCTCGGGCGCACGGCCGCCGCCGAGGCGGCGTTGCCGGCGTCCGCGCGCGGCGAGTCCGCGTACCGCGCATCGCTGCGC
>JALZBE010000024.1 GCA_030947665.1 Vulcanimicrobiota bacterium
GTCGCGGTCCTCACGGTGCGGATCGACGGCGCGGCGACCGCCGCGCACGACTGGACGATGCGGTGGCGCTTCGACCCGCACGACTGGCGGCGCGCATACGACGTGCGCGAGACGCTCGCCGAGACGCTGAACGCGTACGGAACCCGCGTCGACGTGCCCGCCGCGGAGCTCGTGTTCGGCGAGCTGGTGGGCAACGCGGTGCGCCACGCGCCGGGCGTCGTCGAGGTCGAACTGACGTGGGACGACGACACGACGCCGGTGCTGCACGTCATCGACGACGGCCCGGGCTACGTACCGTGCACCGACTTGCCGGACCAAAACGCGGAGTCCGGGCGCGGGCTCTACATCGTCGCGCAGCTCACTCGCGAGTTCACGGTGACGCAGCATGAGCCGCGCGGCGCGCACGCGCGCGCGGTGCTGCTGACGCGCGACGGCTGAACGCCCGGCGAACCGAGGGCGCTCCTAGGGAACGATCCTGCCGACGACCTCGCCGAAACCGATGCGTGCATTGCCGCGCACGGCGCGACCCCGGATGATCACCGTGTCGCCGTCTTCCAGGAAACCGCGCTGCTCGCCGTTCGGAAGGGCGAGGGGCTCGGCGCCGCGGCGCGTCAGCTCGATGAACGAGCCCTGCGTGCCTTGCTCCGTGCCCGAGATCGTCCCGGTACCGAACAAATCGCCCGGCCGAATGCGCGAGCCGTTCGACGTCATGTGCGCGAGCTGCTGGGCGACGGTCCAATACATGCCGCGGAAATTCGTGCGCGCGATCGTCACCGGCGGCTGGGACTGCTCGCGCATGCGCTCCGTCTGCAGCAGCATCTCCAGCTCGACATCGTAGGCCCACGGCTCGCGCGCGCGCAGGTACGGGAGCGGTTCGGGATCGCGCGCGGGTTCGGCGACGCGAAAGGGTTCGAGCGCGTCGAGCGACACGACCCAGGGCGAGATCGACGTCGCGAACGATTTCGCGAGAAACGGCCCGAGCGGCTGATACTCCCATGCCTGGATGTCGCGGGCGCTCCAGTCGTTGAGCAGAACGTAGCCGAACACGTGCTCGCGCACCGCATCGGCATGCACCTGCTCGCCGTGGACGGTCGCGGGGCCCGCGAGCCAGCCCATCTCGATCTCGACGTCGAGCAGCTGCGACGGCCCGAACGTCGGGCCGCTCGCGGCGGGCGCTTTGCGCTGGCCGTGCGGGCGGCGCACCGGCGTGCCGCTCACGACGACGGTGCTGGAACGTCCGTGGTATCCGATCGGGATGTGCCGGTAATTCGGCGTCAGCGGCTCCGCGTCGGGTCGCAGGATGCGCCCAATGTTCGTCGCGTGCTCGATCGACGAGTAGAAGTCGACGTAGTCGCCGACGTCGACCGGCAGGTGCATCGTCACCGCGTCGCGCGGCTGCGTGCGCTTGGCGATGGCGGCGCGCTCGTCGGATGTTGCTGCGTCGCTTAGCAGATGCTGCAAGCGCGCGCGCACCGCGCGCCATTTCGCGAGCCCTTCGCCGAGAAAGTCGTTGAGCGACGCGGCGCCGAGCAGCGAGTCGGCGTCGAGCACGCCGTCGTGCACGAGACAATCGAGATCGACGACCGTGTTCTCGAACGCGACGGCGGCGTGCTTGCGCCCGTCCGCCCCGTCGGCGGTGTCCGAAACGATCCCGAACGGCAGGTTGTCGAGCCCGTAGTCGCGCGGGTCGATCACGTCAAGATGCCGAGCTCGCGCAGGTCGTTCACGGGCTCGTCGAAGCTGCAACTGCCGAACGAGACGCAGCGCTCGCGGGCCGCGCCGACTTGCTCGGCCTCGACGCGCACGTCAAGCCACGCGAGGTGCGCCGGATCGACGACGAACGCGCGCGGTTCGCTCTCCCCGATCACCTCGGCGACGCGCGCCGCGTCGAGCACGCCGGCGTGCAGCGCGATGCCGGCGACGAACAGGTTAAGAAAACCGTGCGGAACGGCGCCGCCCGCGACGCCGTGAACACCGCGGACCGGATGGTGCAGCCCCGCGGTCGCCTTCCACGGCACGTCGTGCGCGTGCGCGGCGACGACGAACGCCGCAAGATCGTCGACCGAAGGCGTCGCGCCGGCGGCCGCGCCGCCGCAGCGCACTTTCGCCCCGACGGTGACGTTCGGCGGCGCGGTCCCGCGCACGGCGGCGAGCGTGGCGAGCGCCTCATCGGGCGGCGTCGCCCAGCCCGCGCTGTACGACGGCTCGTACCAGAACGACACGGGCTCGGACGGCCAGCGCTCCGCGATCTCCGAGACGGATCGCGTAAGCCGGGCCTGGTCGAGTCCGGCACCCGGCACGCGCAGCTCCAGCGACGCGATCGTCATCCCCGCGGTCCCGAGAACGCGGTCGATGCGGTGGAGGTCGGCGAGCACGGTGTCGCCCTTGGCGCCGCTCATCGCGGAGTCGAGGATGACGCTGAGTTCCAGCGACTGCGCGGCGTCGCGGCCGGCGGCCAATTCGTCCAGCCTGGACGCCGGGACGACGAACCGGCCGGCGATCCACCAGTAGGCGCTTTCAGCGAGCCTGGCGTGATGGCGCAGCGCGGCACGCATCGGCAGCTCGGCCGGCGGGAAGAGCGCGGCGTCGTCGATGAGACGTTCGAGGAGCGCACGCTTGGCGCTGTCGGTAGAGACGGCGGTTGCCATGACGCCCACAGCTACTCAGGAAAGCCGCAAGACCCTCCGGTGAAGGAGGGTCTGCGTCATTGTGGAGCTGGCGGTGGGGATTGAACCCACGGTCTCGTACTTACCATGCACGTGCTTTACCACTAAGCTACGCCAGCTCGTATGTGGAAGCCCAGCGGATAGACTTCGTCATGTTGTTCCGCGGAGCAACAAGCCGGAGATGGATCACCGACCGCGTTAAATCCGCTTCGGGGACCACATACACCTTCTCGTTCTGCGGACAGTACACAGCCAGCAATTCGATCTGCCCGGTGTACGGCCGCGTTGCTAAGTTGCCGGTCCGGCGGTGACCGTGCGTGCTGCAACAGCTAAACTTTACGACGCTGTCTCGCACGCGCCCAGTCTTGACTTGAACGCGATGAAGGCGCTCACCGTCATCCGCGATGAGATCATACCGCTGATTTTCGCCGAGCGGTTTCGAAACGGCGTATCCCGCCTTTGTCAGCGCCACAGCGACAACCAGTTCGGAAATGTCGCCTTTCGATTTCGTGTCGCGCTTTTTCGGAAGCATCGCGTTGCCCGCCGGACTGGGGACGACGACGATCTCTTCGCCGTGACCTGATTCGAACAGCGCTTTTTGGATGAGAAACGACACGCCAGGAATCGCCGCGGGAACACGACTGGTAAAGCGCTTTGAAATACTCGTTCGCATGCAACGAGCATACTGCGCGACAATGCCACCAGTAGGGCACGGTGATGCACGCGCTCAGCGGAAGCTGACGATGGCCTTGAATTGCGTTCTACCTGATCGCCGATCCAGATCCCGAACCCCGGGAATGCCATGAGATCAAGCGCACGACGACTCGCAAGCCCCCCTGCCGATCGCGTAAGTCCGCGGCGATATGGCTGCATATGAAGCGAGTGCGCAGGTCCAGGCCGAGGCCCACGTTACCCAGATCGAAGGCGTCAAGATGATCGCGATTGACTTCTCTCGCGAGGGCCCAGCAGCGCCAAACCCCGACCGCGCTGTCTCGTTCCGCATCAACGCGGGCAACTTGACGGCGACGCAACTCCCGAAGTCTGCGGACGACCAATACCTACTGAGCGGCACGATTCCGAGGCACATCCTCGGGGGCTTTTACAGCGCGGGGCCGGTAACCGTATACTACATCAAGGACGAAAGCACCGCGGCAATGATGAATGGGCACCAGTTGCCGCAAGTCGGCTCATCGCTGAGGATCGAAGTCGAGGACGATCCGCCAACACAGGTCGACGTTGACGCGGTGGTTCACGGCGTGAAACTCGTGTCCAAGCCCACCAGCTAGAACGCGAAAAGCTTGCCGCGGCACGAAGTGACGCCGGGCGCGGTAGAATCACCGTGCAGAGCTGGCACCGTTGCAGAACGCGGCGCGAGAAACACGTGCATCGCGTGATCCCGGGCGGTTCTGAGATTCATGCAGCCCTGACGCGCGCCACGTCGTCATTGAACGCCGGAGTATACTACCCTAATAATTCTGACGTACTCAATCGTATAATCCGAGTCGACAATCAGGGAATGACGTGCTTCACGGCGAGCGCTGACGTCGACGCAGTTGACGCCGGCAGTGGCGAGCTCGCTGCGTTCGCAGTAGTTTGCCGCGACTTCTCGTAGTCTTTGGCTAGCGTGAATATTGCGATAACGGCTGTGATCACGCCAACGACCATCGTGACCGTCTCGAAACCACTGCCTCAGTGTCGATTGCTGAAGAAAATGCCCAAACGATCCGGCTGCTTATTCGGTGACGCGTGACGTGTGGTGAGTCCAGGCGGCGACCCGACCCATACTAATAAGACGACTGCAAACGATAGGCATGCGATGCAGTCGATGAGATGGCTCAGACTCCGTGTGCTGGCAGCAAAGCAAAGAAATGACCACGCGCCGATACCTACGAGCGCGATACCAGTAAGCAGAGCGGCTAGTATTGAGCCGTTTCGTCGGCCGCCCTCTTCAGGTATTTCGGGTGGCGGCCTCTGGGTGGCCACATCAGTATCCTCGCACAATTTAGTGGGGACGGTATTTCGATTTCGGGCGTATTCGTATTCGTCAACCGTCTCCGGAATGTACTTGCATCGCGCCAACCCTCGGTGGCCCAACTCTCTGTGTTCGCCGCGGGGGTGTTGTCGAACATAAGTTTTCCGCGATATCGGAATGCTGCGGCGAGTCCCTGCGAGTTGCGAATCTCGCTGGCTTTGATTGGAGCGGGCGGCGGGAATCGAACCCGCGACTCTTGCTTGGAAGGCAAGGGCATTACCATTATGCAACGCCCGCGCTCGATTTTCTGAGGTACGGACACAGCCGCGCGCGTCCCTTGCGGAGACGCGCGCTTGCTTGCCATGGTGGGCCGGGCAGGATTTGAACCTGCGTATCGCCTTCGCGAGCCGGGTTTACAGCCCGGTGCCATTAACCACTCGACCACCGACCCACGGTGGGGACCCGCTTTGATACGCGAAGGCTAAGTGGCATTCCTATCCTGTGCGCGAGGGCTCGGAACGCTTTCGCGATGAAAGGAACGTGTACGCCGACGTGCCGGAGCGGTCGAACGGACGCGCCTTGTAAGCGCGCTGCGAAAGCACACGTGGGTTCGAATCCCACCGTCGGCTCATGATTCAATCAAGGCGATGCAATGTTCGAGCACGTGTCGCCGCCCATTCGAACGAACGATCCGTCGCGGAGCATTTCAAAGACACGGTCGTACCGCTTTGCGCTGACGACGACGTACGATATACGGCCTTGTAGCGGCGGTCCACCGGTCACCGGATAGTACGGCCCGCTGAATTCCCAGCGGCCGTTTACGAGTCCGGTCGACGTGAGGTCGGCGTAGCTTCCGTCCGCGTGGAAGTCGCGATAGACGAACGCGTGCAGCTCCGGAATCCAGCCCATCACCGCCGTTCCACCAGGCTGGCTCAGTGAGCCTACACGTTGCGGATCCATCGATCATCGTTCAGCAGCGGCGACCACGTCCACGCCGTCCCGGCGCACGTCCACGAACCAAGAAAATATCGGGCATCGACGCGCGGGTCGCCGGCACCCAGCAAGAAAACGGCGACTACCAACACGAGCATGCGCATCCACCGTGGGCGCCGCGCGGGAATCTCGATCATGCTCACCCCGCGATGGAGATTACCGAGCCGAGCGCGAACAGCCGATGCGGTGAGCGAACCCATCGAAGTCAAGCCGATGTGGCGGCGGGCCGGCGGGCTCGCGCTCGTCTGCGAGAAGTGCCTCAACGTCCGCTTCCCTGAGGACTTTCCCGAACACGCCGGTGACGAGCGCCTCAAGCTGCGCGAGTGGCTGAAGGATCGCCTCAAGGCCCAAGGCCACTGGGGCGTTGTGCGGGCCGTCGGGACAACGTGCCTGGACGTCTGCGCGGTCGGCCGCGTCACCGTGCTGCTCGACCCGATGGGGCGCGGCGGCGAGCAGCGCTGCCTCGTGTTCGATCCGCTCGAGGACCGCGAGCTCATCTACCAGACCATCCTGCGGGAACTCGCGCCCACCGTGCCGGTGCCGCACGAGGCAGAGACGGAAAAAACCCCGCACTAGGCGGGGCCTTCTCTTTTCCGTCGGGCTCCTCGAGAACGTCGGCTGACGGATCAGCTACGCGTCCCTATGTCCTTTCAAGGGAGCTCGATCTCGGCGAGGTTCTTCTCGATCTTGCGCTTCACGCGCTGGAGCGCGTTGTCGATCGACTTCACGTGACGGTTGAGGTCACGCGCCATCTCCTGGTAGGACTTGCCTTCCAGGTACGACAGCAGCACTTGCGACTCGAGGTCGGACAGATTTTCCTGGATGCGCGACTTGATGTCTTCGGAGACCTCCTGGTTGATCACGAGCTCTTCGGGATCGGAGGTCTTCTGCGACGGCATCACGTCGAGCAGCGTACGCTCGCTGTCCTCGTCGTAGATCGGCTTGTTCAGCGAGATGTACTGGTTGAGCGGGATGTGCTTCTGCCGGGTCGCCGTCTTGATCGCCGTGATGATCTGGCGGGTGATGCAGAGTTCCGCAAACGCCCGGAAGCTCGAAAGCTTGTCGGCCTTGAAGTCGCGGACGGCCTTGTACAGGCCGATCATGCCCTCCTGAATGATGTCCTCTCGGTCGGCACCGATGAGAAAATAGCTCTTTGCCTTGATCCGCACGAAGTTCTTGTACTTGTTGAGCAAGAACTCCATCGCCAGATTGTCGCCCGACTTCGCCGCGGAGACGAGGTCTTCGTCGGGCCGCTCGTGATAATCGAGGGCCTCGGCGGCGGGCTGGGTGAGCGCCATGAAACCTACCTTGCCGGAATGCGTCGAGCACGAAAACGCGGGCCGGAGCCCGTCAGTACCGTGCAGGACCGTCTAAGTATAGGAGGGTCCTTCTTCCGGGTCAAGGACAAACTACGGGTCGGCCGCGCTTACCGCTCATTCGGGGAGCTCGTCTCGCCCCGCTGGCGGACCGCCTCGTAGAGCAGGATGCCCGCGGCGACCGACGCGTTGAGCGAGGCGACCCGGCCCAGCAGCGGGATCTCCACGAGCACGTCGCACTCGCGCTGGACCAGCGGCGAGATGCCGGGGCCCTCGGCGCCGATTACCAACGCGGCATCGCCTCGGAGGTCCACGGCCGTGTGGGGTCGCGACTGCGGGGTCAGGGCCGCTCCGTAGACCCACATCCCGGCCTTCTTCAGGGTCCGGACGGCTTGCGCCACGTTGGCGACCCGGGCGATCGGGACGAACGCGGTCGCGCCGGCCGACGACTTGCGGACCGTCGGGTTCACCCCCGCGCTGCGCCGCTCGGGCATGATCACCGCCGTCGCCCCGGCGCATTCAGCCGAGCGCACGATCGCGCCGACGTTGTGCGGGTCGGTCACGTGGTCGAGCACCACGAACAGCGCGGGCCGCTCGCGCGAGCGCATCGCGATGACCTCGTCGAGCGTCGTGTACGCGAACGGCTCGCCGAACGCGACGACACCTTGATGCGCCTTGTACGGAAACGACGCGAAGAACGCGCGGCTCTCGAACCGCACCGGCACGTTGGCCGCGCGCGCGCGTTCGAGCAAGTTGCGCAGCGCGGGATCGTGCTTGCGATCGTCGCCCACGTGAAGACGCCGCAGCGGCTCGCCGGCGACGAGCATCTCGTCCACGGCATGCACGCCGTACACGACATCGTCGAGGTCGATCCGCGGTGCGCGCCGCTGGCCCGGGGCGGGCGGGCGCTGCGCGCCTAAGCGCCGGCGGCGGTCCACGTCGTGCCGTCCTTGGAGTCCTTGAGCGCGATGCCTTCGGCGGCCAGCGCGTCCCGCAACCGGTCGCCCAGCGCGAAGTCTTTGTTTTTGCGCGCAGCGGCGCGCGCATCGATCACCGCCTGCACGATCGTCTCGGAAGATTCGCCGTTGAGCGGCTGACTCGAGTCGGCCGCAATGCTCAGCGCGTCGCCGAGCCGTGCGCGCAAGCGTTGTGCGAGCGCCGGGTCGAGCTCGACCGAGCGCTCCGCCTCGACCCGCCGCTCGATCAACGGGCCCAGCCCGAACAGCTGTAGCGCGTCGTGCAGCAGCACCGCGCCGCCTTCGCGCTGCGCGGCGTCGGGATGCTTCGACAATCCGGAGATCAGATCGAACAACACGCCCAGCGCGCCGGCGGTGTTCATGTCGTCGTCGAGCGCATCGAAGAACCGCGTCTCGTACGCCTCGACGCCGAGCCCGACCGGTCCGCCGGCCGCCACAGTCGCCGGATTCGCAATCTCGCCGCCGAGCACCGCGTAGCCTCGGCGCAGCCGTTCGAGTGCGGTCTTTGCCGCGCCGATCGACTCTTCGGTGAAGTTCATCGGCTTGCGATAGCCGGTTTGCAAGAACAACAGCCGTATCGCGAGCGGGTCATGACGTTTGAGCAGTTCCGAGAGCGGTTCGAAGTTGCCCAGCGACTTCGACATCTTGCGGCCGTCGAAGTTCAGCAAGCCGCCGTGGACCCACATCTCCGCCATCGGCGGCGCGGGCATCAGCACCTCGCTCTGCGCGATCTCGTTCTCGTGGTGCGGAAAGATCAGATCGTAACCGCCGCCGTGCAGGTCGAACGGCACGCCGAGCAGCGCGCGCGCCATCGCGCTGCACTCGATGTGCCAACCCGGGCGGCCCGCGCCCCACGGTGAGTCCCATTGCGGCTCGCCGGGTTTTGCGAACTTCCACAGCGCGAAATCGAGCGGATCACGCTTGTGCTCGTTCTCGGCGATGCGCGCGCCCACGAGCAGCTCGTCGACCTGCTTCCCGCTCAGCGCGCCGTAGCGCGGGAACGTGTCCACTGCGTAGTACACGCCGTCCTCACTCGCGTACGCGTGGCTACTCGCGATCAATTCGCCGATCATCTCGACGATCTGCGGGATGAAATGCGTCGCGTACGGCTCCGCGTCGGGCTCGCGCACGTTGAGGATGCGCATCGACTCGCGGAACGAGTCGTAATACCGCGCCACCACGATATCGTACGTCGTCCCTTCGCGCTGCGCCGTCGCGATGGAACGGTCGTCGATGTCGGTGACGTTCTTCACGAACGTCACGCGGTAGCCGTTGCGCGGGTTCTCCAGATAGCGCCGCAGCACGTCGAAGAACAAGAACGAGCGCGCGTGGCCGAGATGTCCCTCCGCCGACGGCGTGAGGCCGCAGACGTAGATCCGGACGTGATCGGGCTCGAGCGGGCGGAGCGCTTCGACCGTGTGCGTCCGGGTGTTAAACAGCCGGAGAGGCATTCTTCCGTTCCATCTCGGCGAGCCGCGCTTCCAACGCTGCGATCCGCTCGGAGAGTTGTGCGATGAGCGGTGCGTTGGGATCCGGCATCTGCAGGCGCGGGCGTGCGTCGGTAGCCGTGCTGACGGGCTTGCCGTCGAGCAGCACGACGCGCCCGGGGATGCCGACCACCGTCGCGTTGGGCGGGATGTCCTTGACGACGACCGAGTTCGCCCCGATCTTCGCGCCGTCGCCGATGTGTATCGCGCCGATGACGGCGGCGCCTGATCCGACCGTCACGTTGCGGCCCAGCGTCGGGTGGCGCTTCGTGCGCTGGAGCGACGTCCCGCCGAGCGTCACGCCCTGGTAGATCGTGCACCCGTCGCCGACCTCGGCCGTCGCGCCGATCACGACTCCCATCCCGTGGTCGATGAACACACCCTTGCCGATCGTCGCGCCCGGATCGATCTCGATCCCGGTGAAGAACCGCGACAGCGAGCCCAAGAAGCGCGGCAGCAGCGGCACCTTCGCCTTGTATAGCGCGTGGATCAACCGGTGCGCGACGATCGCGCGCAAGCCGGGATACGACAGCAGCACGTCGAGATAGCCGTTGGCTGCCGGATCGCGTTCGACCGGCGCCCGAAGATCGGCAAGGAAGGTCTCGAACGGCTTGGCGGGCACGACGCTCTTACGACACCACGTCGCCGCGCTCAGTTGCCCCGGATTCGGGGCGCGCGGGCGGCGTCGGCTGGATGGTCTCGAACGGGACGCCGCCCGGCCCATACTTGATCGGCTCCAGCCCCCGGCCGTGCAGGATGTGCGAGTTCACCGCCCCGATCCGGATCATGATGCGGTCGTGGCCGAGCAGCGGGAACAGCAGCGCGAGCGGCGGACCGTCGTGCGAGCCCGTGAGCGCCATGCGGACGGCCTCGAACGCGTCCTTGCGCGCGAGCCCGAACTCGCTCGCGATCACCGGCAGGTCGTTCGCGAGCGGCAGGCCGCGCAGCTCCGGCTGCGCGTCGACGTACTGCGCGACCGCGTCGAGGAAGAACAGCACGTGGCGGTTGCGCAGCCGCTCGAGCTCCAGCGCGGGGATCGTCACCGCCTCCTCGCGCAGCGCGGCGACCGCTTCGAGGGCGTCGCCTAGCGTGCGCATTTCGTCGCCGTACGCGTCGATGAACGTGTCGATCCAGCGCAGCGCCGCGTCCGGGACCGGATGCTCCAGCAGCCGGTGGCGCTGCATGACCTCGATCAGCAGCTCGCGCAGATGCTCGCGCGGGAGCGTGCGCAGCGCGCGCGCGTTAAACGCGCGCAGCCGGTCGAGATCGAACACGGACGGCGAATGGCCGACACGGTCGAGCGAGAACAGCGTGACGAGTTCGGCCAGGCCGAACGCCTCGCGGCCGTCGGGCGCCGACCAGCCGAGCAGCGCGAGATGCTCGATCACCGCTCCGGGCAGAAACCCCGCGCGGCGCAGCGCATCGATCGCGACCGGCCTGTCGGCACTCGAGAGCTTGTGACCGTCCGCGCCGACGACGAGCCCGGCGTGCGCGTAGCGCGGCGGCTCGTAATCGAGCGCGCGCGCGATCAGGATCTGGCGCGGCGTATCGTCCAAGTGCTCGTCGCCGCGCAGCACGAGGTCGATGCGCATCGTCGCGTCGTCGACCGCGGCCACCAGATCGTATGTCACCGTGCCGTTCGATTTGCGCACGACGAAGTCGGCGATCGCGTCGTGGTCGAACGCGATGTCGCCTTTCACGGCGTCGTGCACGATGGTCGTGCCCGGCGGCACCCGAAACCAGACTGCGCCGTCCTGCTCGTACGCCGCACCGCCGGCGAGCAACCGGTCGACGTGCGCGGCGTGGAGCGCGGCGCGTTCGGAGCGCCGGTACGGCGCCGCCGAGCCGCCGGCGTCGGGGCCTTCATCCCAGTCGAGACCAAGCCAGCGCAGATCGCGCAGCAGCGCGTCCTCGCCGGCGCGCGCGGTTTCGCCCGTGTCGTCGACGCATACGACGAACGCGCCGCCCGTCGACCGGGCGAGCAGCCAGTTGAACAATGCGGTTCGTGCAGCCCCAACGTGAAGCGTCCCCGTCGACGACGGGGCGAAGCGCACGCGGAGCGGGCGGTCGAGGCGGAGCGCTCCTCCGCCGCGGGTCACTTCAGGACGGGTCGCCTTCGGGTTCTTCGTCGTCGGACTCGGCGTCGGATTCAGCCTCATCGCCGCCGGGCGGAGGCTCGCCGTGGCCGGGCATGACGCTCGCCAGGACGTGATTGCGTTCGAGTAATTCAAGAGGCATGATACCGCGTTCGTGTCCGCCGTCTCGGAACCATGCGTCTGCGGCGAAGCCGTCGAATGACGCACGCACCGTGATTTCCTCAGGTGTGTTCTGCAGGGAACTCGTCGGCCGCGCGGGCGAGCTGGCTCTTCTCGCATTGCGCGCACGCGGCGACCGCTCGCGCCGCTCGGCGCTCGTCGTTCTCCGGGGTGAAGCGGGCGTCGGCAAGAGCCGGCTCGTCGCGGAGTTCGTCGCCGTCGTGGACAAGAGGCTGCGCACGGTGGTCACCGGCGTGCGCGAGTACGCCAACGCACCGTACGCTGCGATCGTCGAGGCGCTCGACTCGCTGGGTGCCGAGGCACGGCTCGAACGCGAGGCCGGTGAAGGCGAAGGCGACGAGAAGTCGCGGCGCTTCGCGTCGGTCGCCGAAACGTTCGCGCGGATCGCGCGCGCGGAGCCTGTCGGTCTGCTCGTCGTCCTGGAAGACTTGCACTGGGCGGACGGCGGCACGATCGAACTTTTGCGCTTCCTCGCGCGGCGTCTGGCAGACGAGCCGGTCACGTTCCTCGCGACGTATCGTGCCGACGAAGGCGACGCCGACGCGGAGCGCGTGCGCGTGCTCGTCGCGCTCGAACGCGACGCCGAGGACACGCTCGCACTCGAGCCGCTTGGCGATCCCGAGATCGACCAACTCGTGCTCACCGCGCTCGCCGAGGCCGGCCGCACGCTGCCGCAGGCGGCGCTCGAACGCATCCGCGAGCTCGCCGACGGACGCCCGCTGTTCGCCGAGGAGCTGCTGCGCGGCGCGCTCGAGCGCAGCGCCCGCGACGGCAGCGCGGTGATGGTGCCCGCCAGCATCCGT
>JALZBE010000025.1 GCA_030947665.1 Vulcanimicrobiota bacterium
CTCCGCCTCGACGCGCGCGCGCTCCGCGGCGTCGAGCGTGCCGTTCGCGTAAAAGGGCAGAAGCTCGGCGATCTCGTGGTCGGTCATCGCGGGTGCTCCGATTGCACGCGATAGCCTGCGGCGGCGAGCGCGTCGCGCAACCGCTGTTTTGCGTAGAAGGCGCGCGTCTTCACCGTCGCGACCGGCGCGCCCACGATCTCGGCGATCTCTTTTTGCGAGAAGCCCTCGACGTAGGTGAGCTCGAGCGCGGCGCGGTGCTCCGCGCTCAGCGATGCGAGCGCCGCGTCGAGCCGGCGGCGGTCGTCGGCGCGCAGCGCTGCTTCTTCGGGCGTCTCGACGGCGCCGGGCACGCCGAGCAGCTCGTCGAGCGGGACGAGCGTCGCGCGCCGCTTGCGCAGCGCGTCGATCGCCTTGTGATGCGCGATCCCGAACACCCACGTTCGTGCGCGCGAGCGGCCGCCGTACTTGCCGGCGTTCCGCCAAACCTCGACCATCACGTCGCTCGTCAACTCCTCGGCCAAACCGTCGTCACGCACCAGATCGCGCACGAACCGGTGGACGCCCGACCCGTGCGAGCGGAAGAACGTCTCGAACGCGATCTTGTCGCGCGCGGCGATCCGTTCCAGCAGGCCCCGGTCGTCGGCGTCGCTCATCGGCCTTCCATACCGCTCCGTCGAGCACAGGCCGTCAGAGGTTCAGTGCTCGGACTTCGGCTCGAACGCGAGCGCGAGCGAGTTGATGCAGTAGCGCTGCCCGGTCGGCTTGGGCCCGTCGTCGAACACGTGGCCGAGATGCGACCCGCAGTGCGCGCAGCGCGCCTCGGTCCGAACCATGCCGTGCGAGCGGTCCTCGACGAGCTCGACGTTGCCGCGGTCCTCAGGGGCCCAGAAGCTCGGCCAGCCGCTGCCGCTCTCGAACTTGGTCGCCGACGAGAACAAGGTGTTGCCGCACGCCGCGCACGCGTACGATCCCTCGGCGTGGTTGTGGTACAGGGCGCCGCTGAACGCCCGCTCGGTGGCACCCTCGCGTAGCACGGCGTATTGTTCGGGCGGGAGCTCGGCGCGCCACTCGGCGTCGGTCTTCTCGATCTTGTTCATGCTACTTCATTGAACATCGCGAGGCACCGGGAAGGTGCCGCGCGGCCCGAACGCGGTCTCGGTTGTGCGTCTAAAGCTGGGCCGGGCGCGCGAAAGCCGTCGGCTTCGGTACCGTCTCGATCGCGGCGCCCGGCCTCTGCTTCAGTACGTCCTGATGTTCACGTCTTGGTTGGCGTAGTCCGTCCAGTAGACTTGGATGTTGGTGGACACCGCGCCGCTGGGTGGTCCGGCCGAGCATTCCTGCGTCGCGTTGTAGTAGTCGTACCAGCCGGGGTAGTTGATGCACTCCTGGTTGGTCGTTGCGTCCCACGGGATGCTGAAGTTCGAACCTTGCTCCAGCACGCTGTAATTCCAGGAGACGGTTCCGAACAGCGATCCGCTGTTCATGTTGTCGCCCTTCTGCGCGATCGACACCGTGCGCATCATGATGCACGTGAAGCAGCTGTTCGACCACCCGTTGTAGTCCTGGCCGAAGGTGTCGAATCCGTGCGACACGTTGATGTTCTGCGCGGAGTTGTTGTTGTTCACCGTCGAAAAGTTGAATTGCACGTTTTGGAGATACCGCGAAATAGCGTGAACTGGTGCATGAGGGCCGTCTCGTTCACTCTGAGGGAGCCTACGTTGTCGTTGGGCGGCGCGCCCAGGCGCGTCACGTCTTGAGGAGCAGGTACGACGCGGACACGGTGGTTGGATCGATGGGCGGGCGCGATCCCGGCATCGCCGTACCGCGAGCGAGCAGCGCGCTGTTCCACGCTCGCCGCGCGTCGAGCAAATCGTGAGCCAGATAATCGCTGACGCCGAGCAGCAGCCATGCTTGCGCGAACTCCGGGCTGGAGCGCACGGCGCTGGCGAAATCCGCGCGCGCAGCTGTGAGGTGGCCGTCGGAGCCTGCGCTGAGGCCGGACTCGAACTGCGCTTCCGCGCCGGTGTCTTCATATGCGCCGCGCGGATAGATCGAGCTGGACGGACCGCCCGGGTGCATCGCAGCGTCGTACGCGTTGAAACTCGCGTTCGTCTTGTGCGCGAGCGCCAGGCGCGTCGCGTTCGCGAGCGCGGTCGGCGCGTAGCTCGCGCGCGCGTAGTCATAGAGCCGGCGACGATAGCGGGCGGCTTGCGCATGCCGCCCCAGCACATCCAGCTCAGCGCTGTACCATGCGACATCGTCCAGGATACCGGCGCGTGCCCATGCGGAGACGTCGTCGGGGTACGTTCGCAGCCCGGCTGCATACGCGTTCACCGCGTTGAGCCCATCGCTGCGCCGTGCGTATGCGAGGGCGGTATTGCGGGCCGCCTCGTACGAAACCGCGGCCGCGCGTGTGGACGATACACCGGACGCGATGCAGATCGCGACGGCGCACATTGCGGCCGCGCTCAACGCTGCGCGCGCAATCCGCCTACCCCGGTGATCCATCTGTCTCCACCCCCGGTAGCGCGTTCCCAGACCGTTTGCCCCTCAAACCGAGCGCAAGATCGCTCGAACGCAACGGCAGCGCCGAATGCGCTACGCGCAGGCGGCACAGCGGCAGGGGTGACGGGACCACAAGCTCATCCATCGCCAAGCCGGTCACCGCGGCTTCGAGCGCCTCCTCGCCAGATCGGCGAGCTCATCGTGGACGCAGCCGCGTACACCCGTCCTCTTGCGCGCGGCGGGCCGATGGCCTACACTCTCGTGGTTGCGGAGCCGGCTGTTCGCCGATTCCGCGAGCCCCCGTGCGCGAGTGGCGGAATTGGTAGACGCACTAGCTTGAGGGGCTAGCGCCCGCAAGGGCGTGCTGGTTCGAGTCCAGTCTCGCGCACCACCGTTTTCGTGCCCCCCGGCCTGGCTCCGTATGGTAGCCGGGCTGCCGTCGTGCCTGCCGGGTGGGATCAACTGAAGAATTAGGAGAAGGCTGCGAAACTTCCGGGCGGCTTCGCTCGTAGTTTCGGGCGACCGGCGAGAGGGCGGTCTCTGCGTATATGTGGCTGACGCGTTTTTCTATCCAGCGACCGATCATCGTCTCGATGCTGTTCATCGCGCTCGCGGTGTACGGCGTGCTGTCGTACACGAAATTGGGTCGCAGCGAGAACCCGAACGTCACCTTTCCGGTGGTGGTGATCAGCGCGGGCTATCCCGGCGCATCGCCTCAGGAGATGGAGCGGCTCGTCATCAAGCCGATCGAAGACCAGCTCGACGGCATTCAAAACCTCGACCGGATGTCCGCGGTCGCCCAGGACGGCCGCGCCGTCGTCGTGGTGCAGTTCTTGCTCGACACGAAGCTCGACTTCGCCGCGATCGACGTCCAGCGCCGCGTCGACACCGCGCGCATCTACATGCCGACTGATCTCGACCCCCCATACGTCGACAAGAGCGCCGGCGACCAGCAGTCGCCGATTCTCGAGTTGGCACTCGCGTCCAAGAGCCTTTCCGGAACCGAGCTCTCCGATCTGGTGGATCAGCGCATTTTGCCCGAGCTCAAGCACATCCCCGACGTCCAAAGCGTCGGCTCACGCGGCCAAGTAAAGCGCGAGTTCCACGTCTCACCGGACCCGCAGCGAATGATGGCGACATCTGCCACGCTTCCGGATATCTTCGGCGCGATCTCGGCCAACAACGCCAACCTCCCCGGCGGGCGCCTCGACGGGCCGGCTGCCGAGACCGACGTCTCCATCCGGTCCGACATCGTGCGTGCCACGGACATGCTCGGCATTCCGCTGGCTGTCCCAGGCGGGGCGCAAAAGGCGTTGTCGATCGGCAACATCGCCTCGGTCGACGACGGCCACGTTGATCAGCGCGTCGTCTCGAAGTACAACGGCGCCCCGACCGTCATCCTCGACCTGAACCGTGTCATCACCGCCGACGAGATCCATTCGACCGCCGTCGCGCGCGCCATGGTCAAGACCATTGCCGCGCGCTACCCGCAGGTGACGTTCACCGAGATCGAAGCGCCTGCCGACTACACGCAGAAGTCGCTCAACGGCGTGCGTGACAGCCTGCTCGAAGGCATCGTGCTCACCGCCATCGTCCTGATGTTCTTCCTGCACGCGTGGCGCAACGCGGTCGTCGTGATGATCGCGATCCCGAGCTCGCTGCTCGCGACGCTCATCGTCATGCAGATGCTGCACTTCACGCTCGACATCGTCTCGCTGATGGGCCTCTCGCTCATCATCGGTATCCTCGTCGACGACTCGATCGTCGTGCTCGAGAACATCACTCGGCATCGAGACATGGGCGAACGTCCGCTCGATGCGGCGATCAAGGGCCGTAGCGAGATCGGCAGCGCCGCCGTTGCGATCACGCTCGTCGACGTCGTCGTGTTCCTCCCGATCGCGTTCTTGAGCGGCATCGTCGGCAAGTTCATGGTCGAGTTCGGCATCGTCGTCGTCGTCGCGACGCTGTTCTCGCTGCTCGTGTCCTTCACGCTCACTCCGATGCTCGCGGCGCGCTGGTCGGTGAAGAAGCGCAGCGCGGCGCCGCCCAAAGTCCTCGCGTGGTTTCAGGTCGCGTTCGACCGCTTCAACCTGTGGTACCGCGACGTCGCCTTCAGCTACATCATCCGGCACCGCTGGATGGTCGTGTTCGTTTGCCTCCTGCTCTTGATCAATGCGGTCATGTTGCCGGCGTCGGCGTTCACCGTCGCAATCGGCATCGACGTCTTCGCGATCGCGATCGCCGTCGTGTGGATGCTGTTCGGCCCGCTGCTGTACGCGCTCGGAAACCGCGCGGGCGGCGACGCTCGCCGCGTGTTCCGCTGGGCGCTCGGCGGCGCCGGTGCTGCGGCGGTGATCGCCGTCGCGAGCATCGTCGTTGGAATGGCCGGCACGCCGGTGTTCATGAAGGTCGCCGGGCTGGCCGGTGTACTGGTGGCGTTCGGCCTGAGCGTGGCGTTCTTCGCGTCGTTGATGGTCCGGCGTCCCGCGGTCAGCCGGCGCGCGAGCATCAGCATCGTCGGCATCGTCGGCGGCATCGCCGGCGTGATGCTGCTGCTGATGATCGGCGGCAAAGGCATCGAAACCGAATTCATCCCGAACTCGGACACCGGTTCGATCCGGATGACGCTGTCGTTCCCGACGGGAACGCCGCTCAAGACCACCCAGGCGACCGTCGACCGGCTCGAAGAGGCGATCGTCAAGGTCGACGGGATCGAAAAAGTCATCACCACGACGGGGGTCAAGCCGTCGGGCTTCGGCTCGACCGTCGGCGGCAACGTCGCGCGCATGTATGCGGAGATGGACAAGAACCGGCGCAAAGAAACCAACCGCGCCGTGCGTGACATTCGCAAGTTGTCGGCGATTGCGCCCGGCGCGCTCTTCACCGTGGCCGGTGAGGGCGGCGGCGGCGGCGGCGGGGACCCGATCAACTACACGCTTTCGGGACCTGAAGACGTGATCGACGCTGCCGCGAACAAGCTCGCCGCGTACGTTCGCTCGATCCCCGGGACGGTCAACGTGCAGACCGGCGCCGAATTGGCGGCGACGCGGCTCGACGTCTTGATCGATCGCGCGAAGTGCGCGGCGCTCGGGGTGAACCCGGGCAGCGCGGGGACGGCGGCGCGCATCGGCATCGGCGGCGCCGTCGCGACGCGCGTTCGCACGGTAACCGGGTTGGTCGACGTGCGCGTGCAGCTGCCGGCGCGATACCGCAGCCGCATCGAACAAGTCCGCAACATCGCGATTCGCGCGAACGACGGATCGATGTACCACCTCGGCGACGTCGCGTCGTTCTCGTACGTCAAGGCGCCGACGAAGATCGAACGCCTCGACAAACAACGCGTCGCGCACGTATCGGGCGGCATCGACCCCGGCGTCACCACGCTCGGCCCAGTCGTGAACAAGCTCAACGCCGCGACGTCCACGCCTGGGTTCTTCCCCAACGGCGTCGCGCTGCGCGCGAGCGGCGATTCCCAATTCCTCAGTGAGACGATCTCCAGCATGAGCATCGCGCTGCTCACGTCGTTCGCGCTGGTCTACGTGCTCATGGTGATCTTGTACGGTTCGTTCTTTACGCCCGCCGTCATCATGCTCTCGGTGCCGGTCGCGCTGGTCGGCGCGCTGTTCATGCTCGCGGCGACGCATCAGTCGCTCAACTTGTTCTCGATGATCGGGATCATCATGCTCTTCGGGCTCGTTGCGAAGAACGGGATCCTGCTCGTCGACTACGCCAACACGATGCGCAAGCGCGGGATGCGCGCGGTCGACGCGATGCGCGCGGCGGCGGGCACGCGCTTGCGGCCCATCGTCATGACGACCGCCGCGATGGTGTTCGGCATGCTGCCGCTTTCGCTGGGGCTCGCGGAGGGCGCCGAGTTCCGGCGCTCGATGGGCACCGTGCTGATCGGCGGTCTGTTGAGCTCGCTGATCCTCACGCTGTTCCTCGTGCCCGTCGTGTACAGCTGGGTCGTCACTTGGCTCGAAATGCGGGCGGACAAGCGCGCGCTGCACCACGAGCACGAGGACGACGAGTTCAGCCCGCCCGCCCAACCGCGCGTGACGGCCGGCGCCATGGGCGACTGAGCGCTCGCTGCTTCCGTGGAGCGAGTTCGCGGCCAGGTCTGAAAGCGGCCTCGTCAGTCTGCGAAAGTGCTGAGAACGGGTAAGGGGACCTCCGGCAACATGCTTGCACGGAGGTCCTCACACTCGATGACATCATCCACCACGCGACGCCTGTCCGCGCTAGCGGCGGCATCATTCCTCGCGGCCGCGGCGACTCCCGCGTTCGCAGCCGGCTCCGTTTCGGTCACCGTGAACGGCAATCCGGCGAACCTCAACCCACCGCCCACCGAGCGCGCCGGGCGCGTCTTCGTCCCTTTGCGCGGCGTGTTCGAACAGCTCGGCGCGAGCGTCGTCTACGCGAGCGGCGTCATCAACGCGACCGGTCGCGGTCATAATATCTCGCTCAAGATCGGCTCGCAGCAGGCCACCGTCGACGGGCAGCAGCAGAACGTCGACGTCGCGCCGTTCATCATCGGGGCGTCCACGTACGTTCCGCTGCGCTTCGTCTCGCAAGCGCTCGGCGCTACCGTGAACTACGACGGCAGCAACCGGGTCGTCGCGATCAACACCAACGGCGGCGGCGGTAACGTGTCGCAGAACCCGCCCCAACAAACGGCGCCGAAGCCCTCGAACAACGGCAACCAGAGCCCGGTAACGCTGGCCAATCAGCTCCCGGTGCCGGACGCTGTGATCAAAGCAAACAAGACGACCGCTCAAGCCACGTTCGAAAACGGCAACGTCAACCCCAATAGCGTCAAGGTCGCCTTCGACGGCCGCGACGTCACGTCGAGCGCGTACGTTTCGGACCAGGGCGTCACGTACACGACGCCCGAGATGCCTGCAACGAAACATACCGTACGCGTAACCGGCAAGGATACCGCCGGCGCATCGTTCGATCGGCGCTGGTCATTCACGTCGGGCGGCGGAGCCGGAATTACCAACGCGATCAACAATGTGAAGCCCGCACCTGGTTCCACGGTGCCGAGCTCGTTCACGATCACCGGTCACACGCGGCCTGGTTCAAACGTCACGATCCAGGTCGGCGTGACACAGCAGAGTGCGAACAACATCGGCCAAGTTATCGGTGCCATCCTCGGCGTCGGTGGCGGCGGCAACTCGCCGGCGACGCAGACGACGATCCCGGCCGACGAACAGGGCAACTTCTCGCAGCAAATCAGCGTGAACGCCCCGCCGGGAAGCACGATCGGCGTCGTGATCACGTCGGTCGAACCGAACTACGGCGTCGCCTCGTCGCCGTTCAAGTTCAACCTTCGAGTCCAATAGCGCCCGAACCGGAAGGGCACGGCGGGTGTCGTGTCTCACCGGTTCGCGGTGCCCGCGCAGATCGAAGGGTCCGGCCCGCGGTCCTCGCGCCACGTCCTGATCACGGGGGCGGCGGCCGGCCTCGCCAAGGGCATCGCGCGCGCATTCGCCGCTGACGGCGAGCGCGTATCGTTCACGTACCGCCCCGGCGGCACGCCGCCCGACGCGACGCTGGCCCTGCTGCGGCCGCACGATGCCGGTGCCGTTGCGATCCCGGCCGATTTCACCGTCGACGGCGCCGCTGCCGAGGCGGTGCGGGCGGCCGAAGCCGCGCGCGGCCCGGTCGACGTCCTCGTTCATGCGGTCGGACCGATCGTCGTGAAGCGCTTCGCGCGCTGCACGCCCGACGACTATCGCGCGATGATCGACGCGAACCTCGGCTCCGCGGTCGCTCTCGCGTTCGCGGTGCTGCCGGGGATGCGCGAGCGGCGGTACGGCCGGCTCGCCTTCTTCGGGATGAACGGCTCGTCGACGACCAAGCCGGCTCGCGGGATGGCGCTTTACGGTGCCGCCAAGGCGGGGGTCGTGACGTTCGCGCGCGCTCTGGCGCTCGAGGAAGCGGCCAACGGGATCTCGGTCAACGTGATCGAGCCCGGCGACATTCGCGACAAAGAAGCGGATCGGGCAGCGGCGCGCGCCGTCGCGGCGAACAACCCGACCGGGCATGCGGGGTCGTGGGAAGACGTCGCGGCCGCGGTGCGTTTCGCGACGGCGGACGAGAACGGTTTCTTGAACGGCATGGTGCTGGGGGTCAACGGCGGTCTGGCGGAGCCTCACGAGTGAAGTACTCGACCTGGGTCATCGTCGCGTTCGTCACGCTCCTGCGCGGCTTCGCCGCGTTGAAGGTCCCGCTGACCGGCGACGAGGCGTACTACTGGGAGTGGGCCAAGCACCTCGCGCTCGGCTATTCCGATCACCCGCCGATGGTCGCCTACCTGATCTTTCCGTTCGATTGGGTGACGGCGAACCCGCTGTGGATTCGGTTCTGCTTTCTGCTGTGCGGCGTCGTCGCGACGCTCGCCGCGGCGGCGACCGCGAAACGCATCACCGGCGACGAGCGCGCGGGGATGGTGACGGCGCTCGCGATGACGGTCACGCCGATGCTGTCGGTCGGGTTTGTCCTCGCGACCCCCGACGGTCCGCTGATGGCTGGCTGGGCGATGTGCCTGTACCTCGCCGTGCGCGCATCGCAGACGCATGCGCGGCGCGACTACGTGCTGCTCGGCGCGGCGCTCGGCTTCGCGCTGCTTTCGAAGATGTTCGCGTTCGCGCTCGTCGCGGGGATCGTCGTTTGGGCGCTCGCGCCGCAGCGCCGATCGCTGTGGCGCGAAGGCCTCGGTCTGTCGTTCGTCGTTGCTGCGGTTTTGTACGTGCCGTTCGTCGCCTGGAACGCGGCGCATCATTGGATCACGTTCGTGTTCGCGTTTCAGGAGCGGCACGCGCCGCGCCCGAATTGGCTGCGGCCGCTGATCTATCTCGCCTCGAACGCGGGCGCGTACTCGCCGGGGCTGTGGATCGCCGCGCTGCTCGTGCTGGTGCGGCCGCGCAACGCCCTGCTCGCGTGGACGTCGGTCCCGCTCGCGGTTTTGCTGATCGTGCTGAGCGTTCACGAACCGATCGAGCTGCACTGGTTCTTCGGGCCGTACGTCTCGCTCTGCGTCGCGATGGGCGTCGCGTTCGTGGCGCTCTCGCACCGGGCGCGCGTGCTGTGGGCGACGGCCGGCGCCGTTCCCGCCGCCGTGCTGATCCCGTTCCTCTTTCTGGCCGCCGCGTTCCCAGGACCGCTCTACGAGCAGTTCCGCAAGACGGGCTCGACGCTGCGCAACGACGGCCCGTTCGAGATCTTCACGTACTGGTCGCTGGCGCAGGACGTGCGCCACTTGGCCGACGCGAACGGCGCGGTCGTCGTCACCGACGCGTACGGTTTCTCGTCGCAGATGGATTTCGAGGCGCAGATCCCGCCGGTGGTCATCGGATACGCGGCGCAAGGCCAGGAAGCGCGCCATTGGTACGACGCCGAGATGCATCCGCGGCGCATCTTGTTCGTCGACAAGGAGCCGCTGGTGCCGCGGCCGCAGCATCCCGAGGACAAGAGCGGTCGCGAGGATTTCCAGCGCCGGCTCGCGATGGCATGCGGGCGCGTTCGCCCGGGCCCGGCGATGGGTTACCTCTACACGGATCCGACAGGCCACACGCTGCCGGCGCGCACCTACTTCCTGACGTGGTGCGACGATCCGCGGCCCAACGCGATCCGCATCCTGCGCTGGGAAGACGCCGGCGCGGCGCGGACCGCCAAGTCGTGATCGATTACATCCCGCTCACGGCGACGGCGGGCAAGCGCACGACCACGTCGGAGCTGCGCTCGCTCGCCTGCGAGCGAATGCGCCGCTTGGGGTATCCATACGTCGCCACGGAGTTCTCACCCAGCGGATCGGGCTGCCGGTTCGACGTGATCGGACTGGGCCGCTACACGCGCCAAGTGCGTATCTACGAAGTGAAATCGTCACGCGCGGATTTTCTCGCGGATGGAAAGTGGGAGTCGTATCTGAAGTTCTGCACGCATTTCGCTTTCGTCGCGCCCGCCGGCGCGATCCAGCGCTGGGAGCTCCACCGCGACATCGGCTTGATCGAGTACGGGCATCCGGCGTTCGAGCGGATGCTGGCGAACCGGCGCTTCGGATTCCGCATGAGGCCGGAGGACGCGCTGCGCGCGTCGCGGCCCGCACGGCGGCTGCGCGACGCGGTCGCCGACGCCGAATGGATGGCGCTGCTCGAGTCGATGGCGTTCGCGCACCCGCTGTGCTGCGAAGAAGTCACGTTTTCCGACGGAGCCGGTATTTGAGCGATCACCGCCCTTTTGCGCTGCCGGGAGCGCGGCTTCATTATGGCCCGGACAAAGTCGTCGACGTGCAGCACATCCATCTGGACCTCCGGCCGGACTTGGAAATAAAGCGGCTCGACGCAACGTGCGCCACCACCGTGCGGGCAATCGAGGACGGCGTTGCGCGGCTCGTGCTCGACGCGGTCGACCTGCGGGTCACCGCCGTCGTCCACCGGGACACCTTGATGCCGTGGAAGGAGCTCGCGTACCGCGTGACCGCCGAGAAGTTGGAGATCTCCCTCGATCCGCCGCTGTGCCGCGGCGAAGAGTATACGTTCGCGGTCGACTACAGCGTGGAGAATCCACGGCGCGGTTTGTATTTCGTCGAGCACGGGCCCAAGCACGCCTGGACGCAGTGCCAGGACTCGGACGCGCGGTTCTGGTTCCCATGTTTCGACCACCCGGCGGAGAAGCAGACGACCTCCGCATCGATCACCGTGCCGAAGGGGCACTTCGCGCTCGGCAACGGCGCGCTGACCGAGCGCGTCGACTCCGCGACGGAGACGACGTTTCGCTACGAGCAGAACACTCCGCACGCCGTGTACCTCGTCACGATGGTGGCGGGGCCGTTCAGCGAGATCGCGCAGCAGCACGACCGCCTCCCGGTCTGGTACTACACGTTGCCCGGGCGTGAAGCCGACGGCGAGCGCGCGTTCGGCAACACGCCGCGGATGATCGACGTGTTCGAGCGCACGATCGGCGTGCCGTACCCGTACGAGCGCTACTCGCAGATCGCGGTCGCCGATTTCCTGTTCGGCGGGATGGAGAACACGACCGCGACGACGCAGACCGACCGCGTCCTGCACGACGAGCGCGCGCACCTCGACTACTCCGCGGACTATCTCGCGTCGCACGAGCTCGCGCACCAGTGGTTCGGCGATCTCGTCACGTGCCGCGACTGGTCGCAGGCCTGGCTGAACGAGGGCTTCGCGACGTACTTCGAGTCGGTGTGGCTCGAGGCGCACCTCGGCTGGGACGAGTACCTCTACGACGTCTACACGATCGTGCAGCGCTATCTCGAAGAGGACGGCGAGCGCTATCGCCGGCCGATCGTGTGCAATCTGTACCGCGATCCGGCGGAGCTGTTCGACCGCCACCTCTACGAGAAGGGCGGCGCGGTGCTGCACATGCTGCGCGGCGAGCTGGGCTGGGAGCGGATGAAGCGCGCGCTCAAGCGCTACGTCTCCGACAACGCGAAACGCAACGTCGAGACGATCGACCTGATCCGCGCGATCGAAGCCGAGACCGGCCGCAACACGCGCGCCTTCTTCGCGCAGTGGGTCGAGCGCAGCGGGCATCCCGAGGTGGACGTGAGCTACCGCTGGGACGGCGAGCGCAAGACCGCGCTGATCACCGTCGCGCAGCAGCAGACCGTCGACGACGACAATCCCGCGTACGCGTTCGACGTCGAGGTCGGCTTCGTCGCGGACGCGCCCGCGTCGGTTCGCACCGACTTCGGGCCCGGACCGCTGCCCGGCGAGACGCGCGTGCACCTCCGCGTCGACCGGGCCGCGCAGGTGTTCGCGATTCCGCTGGAACGGGAGCCCGCGCTCGTGCGCGTCGACCCGGCCGCGTGGGTGCTAGCCGCGTGGACGTCGTCGCTGGGCACGGACGCGCACGTGGCGGTTCTGCGCGACGACCCGTCGCCCACCGCGCGCATCCGCGCCGCGAAAGCGCTCGCCAAGGACGATCGCCGCGCCGCGCGCGAGGCGCTCGCC
>JALZBE010000026.1 GCA_030947665.1 Vulcanimicrobiota bacterium
TCGCAGCCGGCGTCGCGCAGCAGCGCGGCGGCTTCGGGCGTGCCGTCGAATCCGCGCGCCGACGCCACCACGCGCCAGTCAGACGGCATCGAGCACCAGCGCTTCCAGCTTGGGATACACCGCCGTACGCCCGCGCGGGTACGTCGTGGGATCGATCACGTCGTGGCGCGGGCCGAGACCCGTCAGCAGCAGCTCGGTGTACCCGGCGCCGCGCGCGTTCCAGAGCTCCGTCAGGTGGCGCGCGGAGCCGTTGTCGATGGCGTTGTCGCGTTCGCCCAGCACGAGTACGCACCGGCGCCCACTCGGTTTCGCGCGCTCGGCCGCCGCAAAGATGACGTTGCCGAAGAACACGATCCGCGCGAGCGCGTGCGTGGGGTAACCCGGGTACGCGTAGTGCGGCAAGCACTTCTCCTTGATGTGAAAGTCCCACCAGAAGTACATGCTGGGCAGCGTCGCGAGCAATCGCATCGCGGGCTGGCCGATGAACGGCGGCAACGGGTACGGGATCAGAAACGGCGCGATCGGCACGGCCAGATCGACGGGCTGCGTTTGCGCGAGCCACTGCACCATCGTCCCGCCGAGTGAGAGCCCGAGCGCGCTGACGGTCGCGCCCAACGGCCGCGTCAGCGCGAACGCGAACGTGGCGAAGTCCGCGAGCTCGTCGACGGTGACGCCGGCGAGATCGCGCGTGAGCCGGTCCTTGAGGCCGTGGTGCGGGATGCGCGGGACGTACACGTTGCAGCCGCGCGCGTGAAAACGTTGCGCGAGCTCGTCGAACTGCTGCGGGCAGTTGGTGAACCCGTGGAAGAGCACGACGGCGTGCTGCACCGGCTTGTCGTGCACGTACAGCCTTGGGATTGCGGCGGGCAAGACCGCGGCGTCGGCGGCGTCGCGTGCGATGAGGCCCCGGATGAGGCGGACCGCGTCATCGTACGATGCAGGGGCTTCGGGCAGCGTGGACACCGCGTCGGACCTCCTGGAACAGCCGGGCAGCGCGCCGGCCACGACCGCTGCGCCGAGGAGCGCGGTGAAGTCGCGGCGGCGAAGCGGTTCTCGCACCCGTGCACCCTTCCGCGCCCTGCCCAGGAGACCCGTTCCGCGCGCCCGCGCGGGACGCGGTCGAAGCGTTGCGCGCCGTCGTTCGCGGGCCGGAACTGATCCGCGCCGGCGGGCAGCACCTGTACATTACGTACCCCGACGGGATGGGCCGCTCGAAGCTCACGGGCACATCGATCGAGAAGAGGCTCGATACGATCGGTACGGCTCGCAACTGGAATACCGTGCTCAAGCTCGCAGCGCTCGCGGGAGGCTCGGGGCCGTGAACGTGCTCACGTCACGGCGGCTTTCGCGATGACGTTCGCGACGAGTAACGTGCCCACGCCGGTCGTCGAGGACCGGCGCCGCGTGCCAGCGTAAGGTTCGGGCGTGCCGAACGAGACGACCGAATCGAGCTGGGACGAACGCCTCTCCCCGTTGCTCACCGACCAGTGGCAAAGCGTCGACGCGCTCGCGGCCCGCTTGAAAGCAAAACCGTTCACCGTGCTCGCGCGGCTGAAGGACATGATGCGCCGCAACCTCGTCGAACGGCGCATCGTGAACAACACGTCGGGCAAGATGCACGCGGGCCGTCCGCTCCAGCAAGCGGAGTTTCGGCGCGCGCCGCTGCGCTAAAGCACGCGCCGGAGGAGAAGCGCCGCGAGCTCGCCGTGCGGAGGCCCTGAGACGGAGGGGGACGGTGGTTCGTGCGCTGTTGCAATGCTCGACGCATATTCTGACGTCGACGATTCTCGCGCAATTTTCGAAGAGCCGCTCGGCGGCTAGAGGAGCTCAGGAGAGCTCCTCTAGCGATGTTACATGCGGCCCGCGGCGGTCTTCGCAAGCGGGACGATCGCGGGATCCATCTTTTGCATGCTTGCCGCACTGCGATACAGGCCGACTTGCACGTACTTGCCGCCCTTTTGAATGAACATTGAACCGGCAGCCCACAGCGCCTTGTCGCCGATGCCGGGGACCGGTTTGCCACCGAGCTGCCCCGCGCCGGCCATGTCGTCGGCTCCGATCGTCTGCACGAAGACGTTCTTCGTGTGATCGGCCGAGTAGTAGCGGCACGATGAGCTGCGGCTCGACGTGCGCGCCTTGCCGGGCAGCGATGAGACGCCCATGGCGGTCGACGCCTCAGCCGTCGTGACGAGCGCGCACGGGTTCGCAGCGGACGCCGCGATCGGGATCATGAGGATCGCCGAAGTGATGGTCGCGAGCGCGATGAGATACGCGGTCAGCGAACGAGGCATCGTCATGCGGTACACATACTCCTTGTTGCGGTGCTTGTAGAATCCTCACCCGCATGCGTTCTGCCGGGCCGCGATTTCACGCGAGTCAGAAGCAATTCCTGCGGTCAGGGTCAGGCTCTCAGCGTTGTTCGCATGGCAGGCGTTCCGTCGACGTAGACGGACAGCGTGTCACGGACGAACGCGTTCGCCGGCGTGTCCACGCCCGCCGCTCGCCCGAGGTCGACGACCGTCCCTTGCAGCCACGGGAGCTCGAGCCGCTTTCCTCGCTCGAGATCGCCGTGCATCGACGACGTCGTCGCCGCGGAAAGCGTGTCGCAGAAGGCAAGACGGTCGTCGGCAAAGTTCGGATCAAGGCTCACGCCTTGCGCGCGCCCCACGGCGACGGTTTCGCGCAGCAACGCGTGAAGCAGGGAACGCGCGTGCGGATCGGCGCGAATGATCCCGACCGGTTGCCGGATTACGCTCGTCGCACCGCTCAGCCCTACGAGGAATACGAACTTCTCCCACGTCGCACGCTCGATGTCGTCGCTGAGCACGATGTCGATCCCGGCGGCGCGGCAAGCGTCGGCGAACGCGTCGACGCGGGGTGTCTTCCGGCCGCCGTATTCGCCCACGACAAGGCGCTGAATCGCACCGGTGTGGCGGATGACGCCGGGCCGCTCGATGACGGCGGCGATGTAAGCCATCCCGCCGACCACGTGCGCTTTGCCGACCGCCTCGCGCAGCGCGTCGTCCTTGGCGACGCCGTTTTGCAGCGAGATGACCGCTGTGCCGTCGTGCAGCAGCGGTGCGATCATCGCGGCGGCCGTCTGCGTGTCCCATAACTTGACGGCGACGACCACGAGATCGACCGGCCCGATCTGCCAGGTGTCCTCGACGGTCTTCACGTCGACGACGGTGTCGCCGGCACCGCTTTCAATACGCAAGCCGTTCGCGCGTATTGCGTCGCGATGTGCACCCCGCGCGACGAACGTCACGTCCGTCCCCGCGGCGGCGAGCCGCCCGCCGAAGTATCCGCCGACGCCCCCGGCCCCGATCACGACAACACGCATATCGACTCCTTGCAGTGTTCTGCGGCCCTATTGAGAAATCAGCCGCCGCCGGACCTCCCGCGATCGGAGAAACGCGCGAGTCTCGCCGGTACGAGAACATGGCACTTCGAAAACCGTAGAATACGGGGTTCACCAGGATGGCGGACAAGCCGCAGATCAAAGCGACGATCCCAATTTTGCCCTCGCTGAACTTGGACGAGACCTCGGGCGGATCGAGGAGCCGGCCGAGACCGACTACGACATCGTGGAGTTCTCGCTCGCCGATCCGCACGGCAACCTGATCCGCATCGGATCGCCGCCGAAGGAGGGCGCATGAGCCGTCGACGCCCGCGCCACAGTCGCTTGAGATACGCCGTTCTTGCTGCTGTCGCCATCTTGCCCGCATGCGGCGGCGGCGCGCCGAGCGCGCCGAGCGCCAGTGGAGGGCTCGTCCTGGGCTCCTCGGTCGCCTACATCGGCACGACCAACGCATGCGCGCTGAGCCCCAACAATTGCCTGCGGGCACCTGCGACCGCGGGCAATTTCATCCCGTTGTCGCAGAGCGGAAACGCGTCGAACTTTCAGGTGAGCAGCGCCGATCCGACGATCGCCGGCGGGGTCGTGGTGATGTTAGGCCCAAGCGGGCAGGGCGATCCGGCGGTCGCGCTCGTCGGCTACAACGCGGGCACGACGACGCTGACGATCAGCGGCGCCAATGGCGCGACCGCGTCGCTGCCGATCACGATCACGACGATCGCATCGCTCACGGTGACGCTCAACGGTCTTCCGACCGCGAACTCCTTGAGGTTTTCCGTGCAGGCTCCGGCTGGATCCGGATGTCCGGGGTTTCAGGGAGGCTATTCGTTCACTTGGGGGCCGCTGACGTCGAGCAGCATCACGCTCAGGAATTTTCCGGCGATGGGCGCAGGATCGCTGAGCCAATGCATCTTCTCGACCGTTGAGGTCGCGGTGTCGGATGCCGCCAATGCCACACTCGCCGACAAGACGTTCCACGTGCCCATCGTGCTTGGTCACGACAACTCGACGACGCTGGTGTTACCTTAGATTCTGCGACGGCAGCGAGGAGACGGGGGAGGTCGCGCCAAGGGCTCGCCTGAAGGGTGAAGGTCGCTTGGTCCGCTCGGAGTGTGCCCGATGTTTCGTTGCCGGCTTGTCGTCACTGCCGCGCTGCTGTCGCTCTGCGCGGCGACCACCCTCAAATCCGTCTCGTTGGCTCCACAGGTGGTTCTCGTCGTGCCGGACGCGTGGATCGCGGTGCGCGACACGCGGACGACGATCCGCCTCGAGCACGCCGCGAAGTCGCGCGCGTTCGACGCGTCGATGATCGTGCACGTCGAGAAACGGCCGAGCCACGATGATGCGCTGCGGCGTTTGGGCGTGTTCCACGCCGCGGATGTGAAGACGGCGAAATACCGGCTGATCGCCGGCTGGCCGGCGCTCGAGCGAAAAGCGCTCGTTCCGTTCCAGCACCCGGGTGAAGGTGACGACGCGCGGATCTATCGAGGCTCCGCCGAGCTCACGTACCGCACGCTGACGGTGGTCGCGATCGGCACGTACGTGATTCGCTTCGACACGCTCCTGCAGCCGGGCGCGAACGCGGCGCTCGCCGACGATGCGCTCGCCATCGCGCAACGCATCGCGGCCCCGGCGGCGAACGCTGATCGCTCCTTGCGCGAGCTTCGCAGCTTGCCGAACGGCGACCAAGCGCGCGTGCCGATTACCGTCCATGCGTCCGCGACGATCGCCCGCCGGAAATCGGACGGCACGTCACGCGGCCCGGGCGGCAGCTCGCAACAAGTCGGCGGCGCCGGCGAGATTGAAGCCGCCGCATCGCTGGACGGAAACGGTTTCATCACCAACGCGGCCTGCAGCACCGGGTTCTCCAGCAACGGCGGTGGGTCGTTCACCGGCAGCGTGGTCAGCTGGACGGGCGTTCCGCCTGGGATCGACGGCGATTGCACCGTGACGTGGGGACCCAGCGGAAACCCGTACGCGGGCCGCCTGGCGAGCAGCGGCAACAACCAGTGGGTCGCGGTCGGGCGGTCGACCGACGGCGGCGCGCACTTCAACTTCTTGGCGCTCGCGGTCAACCGGAGCACGGGGCAGCCCGGCGCGACGAACGTCGATCAACCGCACATTACCGCGGACCGCTGGAACACTGCGGGCGGGAACGATCAGCTCTACGTGGCGTGGCACGAGACCGGCAACTTCGTCTCGCGCGTGGCGTGCTCGTCGAATTCCGGCGCGGCGTGGGGCGCACCCGTAGACGCGAACAGCGGTACGTTCGGATTCCCGCGGGTCGCCGTCGGTCCCGACGGGATGGTTTACGTCGTGTCGCGCACGTGGCCGAATCAGATCGACATCGACAAGTTCAGCAGCTGCTCCAGCGGTCTCGTCGAGCAAATCGGATTTCCGCAGTCGTTCGCGTTCGCCGACTTGTTCGGCCTCACGTGCTCGGGCGGCGCCGTCCCCGGACTCGACCGGTGCAACGACGGCAACACGCTCGCAAGTCCGACCATCGCGGTCGACGACACCGATCCCAAGCATGTCTACATCGGCTGGGCGCAGGCCAACGCGGCGAACAACGGCCAGAACATCTTGGTGAACGACTTCCGCGCGGACAGTTTGGGCAACGTCACGTTCGGAACGCCCGTCGCCGCGAACGGCGGCGGGAACGCGCTGCGCTTCATGCCGTGGTTGGGTGCGTGGGGCGGCGTCGCATACGTCGGCTGGTACGACCGCCGAGCCGCCGGGACCACGGTCGCCGATCCCAACGACTTCACGCGGTACTACCGCGGCAGCGTGATGAACCGCCACGGCGCGCTCGTCGCGGGCCCGGAGTTCGACCTCATGGGCGTCGACGATCCGCAATGCGCCAGCGGCTGGGCGGGCGGCACGCGCGAGCTCCAGGACGCGACGCAGTGCACCGTTCAGCCGCAGAACGCGACGGGCGGCAGCGGGCTTCCGAAATACGGCGACTACAACGGGCTCGCGATCGGGGGCGGACGACTGCTCAACATCTGGGCCTCCGGGACGGCGCCCAGCGACCTCACGCCGGCGGCGAATCACGCGATCCGCGCCTACGTGAGCATGACCGACCTGCCGTCGATGTTCTTCGTGCGCGACTGGACGACGAACGCGAGCACGCACGACGGCGGCGAAGAGCCGTCCATCAATCCGGACTTCTACGACACGGGCGACGTCTGGAACCAGACGACGACTGCCGCGGCGCCGATCGTGAACGATTGGGTTGTCGGCGACCTGCCGGTTCGCGGCGCCCAGAGCTTCGCGTTCACCCGCGTATCGCGGCGCGCGCCGGCGGCATCGACTGTCGGGCCGACCGCCGTCGTCGCGGATTTTCTCATGGCCGATTTCGGCATGAACATACCGTTCGTCGACCTGGGCCAGCAGACGGTTACGCTGAACGCCGCCGATACGACGAAGATCTCGGACGGATTGGCGTGGACGCTGCCGAGTGGGGCGTCGTCGCACGTGTGTCTCGCGGTGCAGATCAACGCGCCGGGCGATAACTTCGTCCTGCCGGGACTTCTCAACCGGTCGCCGGGTCCCGGCGGGACGGATCCCGACGTGGTGGGCGACAACAAGAAGGCGCAGCGGAACTTGCTGCTCGGCAGCGGGGGCGGCGGCGCGGGAACGGAGGCCTACGCGATCGTGCGCAACGCCGAACGCGTTCGCCGGGACATCGTCGTCGAGGTCGGCCTCGACGCGCGTAGCGCAAAATCGATCCGCGGCGGATTGGCCGGCGTTGTTGGAGCGGACGCGATCCAGCTCGGTAAGAGCCGGCACATCGTGCTCGCCGCGATGGCGCCGGGCGAAGAGCGCTGGATCGGTCTGAAGTTCGGCAGCGTCGCCGCCCCGAACGGAGCGGTGTCCGTGGTGCGCTTTCGCGAACGCGGCAAGCGCGGTGTGACAAACGGCTTCGCCATCGCGTACCGCCGTCTGCCGCTCGCCGAGGTGCTGCGCGTACGTCTGCGCACCGGGCACGACGTGCTCGGGCGCCTCGCGGCGATCGTCCGCGACGACCGCATGATGAAGACCGCGACGGAAGCGGGACGGCTCGCCGGCGCGTATCCGTCGGGCGCCGAAGCAAAGACGTATCGTGCCTATCTGACGGCGCGCAACGCCGACGTGCGCGCGTTGGTTGCGAAGCAGCTCGCAGCAGCCGGCGCGGATCCGTTTGAGGTCGATGCGGCGTTTGCGGGGCTGAGCCGCGCCTTGACATCAGGCGACGACGAAACCGTCGCGATCGCTGACGACGTCGCGCTCGCCCGGCTGGATGCCCATCTGACGTGGGTGCAGCGTTCGCACCGTAGGCCGGGTACTAGGGGCGTATGACGACGACCATCCAACGACGACGCCTCGGCGAGCTCGAAACCTCCGCGCTCGGTCTGGGCTGCATGGGCATCTCCTTCGCGTACGGCCCGCCGGCCGAGGAGTCGGGAACCGAAGCGATTCGGCACGCGATCGACATCGGGATCACGTTCATCGACACGGCCGAGATCTACGGGCCGCTGCGCAACGAGGAGGTCGTCGGCGCGGCGATCCGTGACCGGCGCGACCGCGTGCAGCTCGCGACGAAATTCGGTTTCGCCTTCGACGGCGACCGGCGGCTCAACGCCGTCGATGGATCGCCCGCCAATGCGAAACGCGCGCTTGAAGGATCGCTGCGCCGCTTGGGCGTCGATTACGTGGATCTCTGGTATCAGCACCGTGTCGATCCGAACGTGCCGATCGAGGAGACGGTCGGCGCGATGGCCGAGGCTGTCACGGCGGGGAAGGTGCGCCATCTCGGGCTTTCCGAGGCGTCGGCCGCGACGATCCGCCGCGCGCACGCCACGCACCCGATCGCCGCGGTGCAGAGCGAGTACTCGCTGTGGTCGCGCGACGTCGAGCGCGAGGTACTGCCGGCCGTGCGCGAGCTCGGGATCGGTTTCGTGCCGTACAGCCCGCTGGGCCGCGGCTTCCTCACCGGCACGGTCGATGCGAACGCGCTTGCGGACAACGATTTCCGGCGCACGCTTCCGCGCTTCACGGGCGACAACGTCGATCTGAACGCCGCGCTGGTCGAGACGGTCCGCACCATCGCGGCGAAGCACGGCGCAACGCCGGCGCAAGTCGCCCTCGCCTGGGTGCTGAGCCGCGGCGACGACATGGTTCCGATCCCGGGCACGACGAAAGCCGCACGCGTCGATGAAAACGCCGGCGCGCTCGCGCTCGCGCTCGATGCGGACGATCTGCGTGAGCTCGATGGGATGGCCGAGCTGGTCGTCGGCGACCGCAACAGCGCCGCAGGGATGACGATGATCGACCGCTGATCGCGCCGCCGGCTACGGACGTTTGGCGGCTTCGAGGTCGTCCAGCGTCCGCGGCCAGTCGGCTCCCAGCAGGCGGGAAAGGACGCGATCGGCGAGGATCTTTCCGCCGGTCTGGCAACGCGGGCAATAGTTGGTTTCGTTGTCGGCGTAACGGATGCGCTGCACCGTTCCACCGCACGTGGGACACGGCTTTCCGTACCGGCCGTGGACCGCCATGTCGTCGCGAAACGCGGTGACGTGCTCGGGGAACCCGCCCTTCGCCTCGGCCGTGAACCGATCGGTCCAGCGCTGAAGCGTCGTGCGCGTCGCGGCGAAGAGGCGTTCCCACTCGGGCGGGGTTAGTCTCTGCGTGAGCGAGATCGGCGACAGCTGTGCCGCGTGGAGGATTTCATCGGAGTAGGCGTTGCCGATCCCGTCGATCGTACGCGGATCGGTCAGCGCACGCTTCAGCGTGCGGTTTTCGGCCGTGAGCGCGGCGCGAAATGACGCGACATCGCTGGAGAAGACGTCGATGCCGCCGGGGTCGACGGACCGAAGTGCATCTTCACCGCTCAAGACGTGCAACGATGCGCGACGCTTCGAACCGGCTTCGGTGAGCGTGAGCGAGCCGTTCGGGAAGTCGAGCGCCGCCAGAGCGTTTCGTCCGGCGAGTTTCGCACCCGCGGGTTTCCAATGGAGCCGCCCGGCGATCATCAGATGGAACACCAGCCAAAGATCGCCGTCGAGGCCGATCGCGATCCGCTTGCCGATGCGCCGTATTTCGCGCACCGTGCGGCCTTGCGCTTCGGAGATCGGCGGCTGCGCCGTCCGAAGCAAGAACGGGTTCGCCAACCGGACGCGCTCGAGCGGCCGGCCGACGATTCGGTCGTCCAGCGCGCTGATGTACGCGGCAATGTCCGGCAACTCGGGCACGGGACTAGTATACGTTACCGTCAGAGTTTACGCGCGGTGAACGTCCCGAGGTTCGCGCCATTTTGGGAAAAGCTGCCGCTGAAGGACGCGCCGTCGCTCGAGAAGCTCGTGACGCGAACTTCGCCGGTCGATACGACCCCGTCGCAGTTCACTTCACGGTACGGTACCGTTTGTTGTGGCACGCCGACCGCGAATGCTGCATGCAAAGCGGTCTGTCGCTCGCACGGCATGGCGCGCCGGCCGCCGACGCTTTCTTTTCGCACGTTCAAGACGATCGAATTGCGACTCGCAGGCACGGCGTCGCCGACCCAGACGATCGTGCCGACCTGAACGTTTGCCTCATCGAGCCGCCAGGAGCCTTGCACCGCCGGATTCGCGCCGGCTGCGATAGGTGCCGCGGACGGCGCGGCTGTCGATGGAGTACTGCGCGTTGGCGTTGGCGGAGGCTTTGGCGCAGGCGTCGCGATCGGCTCGGCGGTAACGATGCTCACCGCCGTCGGCAGCGCGGTCGGCGCAGGCGTCGCCGCGAGCGGGCGCGCGGTGTGCGGCGGCGTTTGCGTTTGGCTTGCAACGGTAACGTGCGTCGTCTGCACGGCGGGACCGCGCGTGCGAATCGCAAGCCAGGCCCCGATCGCAAAGCCCACGACGATGATGACGACGACGGCGCCGACCGTTGTGGGGCGCACCTTCATGTGCATCCTCCTCGATACCCCGATCGAACGCATGCGCGTGCCTGCTTGCCGACGAACCGCCCACGTCGTGAGAGGTGCCCCCGGCCGGGCAGGGAAGCTGAGCAAGAGGTCTTGGGCGTCGACGAACGACGGGGTGCGCACGTGATGAAACGTCCGGTTTACTACGGGCTGATAGCGCCGTGAGTGGCGAGCATACGAATTACGACGTGATCGTGATCGGTGGAGGCGCGATGGGGAATTCCACCGCCTTCCATCTGAGCAAGCGGCGCGTACGCACGCTGCTGCTCGAGCAGTTCACGTTCTTCAACCAGTTGGGAAGCTCAGCGGGCGTCTCGCGCCAGTTCAGGATTCCGTATCCGGAAGCTTACATGGTGCAGCTCGTGCAAGAGTCCGTTCCGTTTTGGGACGAGCTGCAGTCACTGACGCCTGTGCCGCTCTTGGACAAGGTCGGCACGCTCTGGTTCGGCGATCCCTCGGTTCATACGTCGGAAGGGAACATCGGCGAGGCCGAAAAGGCGCTGGACGCGCGCAAGGTTTCGTACAGGAAGCTCACGGCGGCAGAGATCGAGCGCGAGTATCACTTCAGGGGTCTTCCGACGACCTACACCGGGTTGTTTCAGCCCGATGGCGCCAGCATTAACCTGCATGCGACGATCCGGACGCTGCACGACTGGAACCTTGCGTCGCCGCTCGTCACGATGGTGGACGAGGCTCCGGTGACGCGGATCGTGCCGGGCAAGAAGTCGTTCGAGGTCACGACGCCGCAAGGTACGTTCGTGGCGAACAAGCTCGTCATCACGCCGGGACCATATGCGAACAGCGTCTTCAACCTGCTCGATTTCCAGATCGCCGCGACGTACTGGAACATGGCGTCCGCATATTACGAGATCACGAAGCCCGGGACGCAGTTCCCGACGTGGTTCGTGTTTCAGCAGCCGCAGGGAGATAACGGCAACGAGTTCTACGGATTTCCCGAAGTCTCGTGGGACCATCCCGGATACATACGGGTCGCCTCCGACTTCGTCATCCAAGAGCTGACCTCGCCCGAGCAGCGCACCTTGGTTCCCAACCCGCAGGAGCTGGCGTTCACCGCGGCCTGGGTGAAGGATCACATGACGGGGCTCGAGCCGGTACCGCAATTCACCTCGACCTGTCTGGTCGCGCTCAGCAAGATCCCCAACAAAGAGCTCTTGATCGACTTCGCTCCGGCGCACGTCCCGAACCACGACGACGTCGTCATCTACGCCACCGGCTGGGCCGGGAAGTTCGTCCCGTTGCTGGGGCGGATTCTGTCGGACCTCGCTCTCGACGGGCGCACACCCTTCGACATCTCCAACTTCCAAACCGGATCGACATATTTCAGCCGAGCCGGCGCAGCACGCTGACCCACTGAAGGACGACGACATGGCCAAGAAGACGTACTCGATTTTCGGTGCCGGCGGGGCAGGGCTGTACACGGCGTGGCGGTTGCTCAACGGCACGGTCACGGACGAGGCGTTCAAGTCCAAGCAGCTCGGCAAGGGCGACGTCCTCGAGCTGTACGACTGGGGCAAGTACGACTTCTCGAAGCAGAACCCCGGCACGCGCGAGCCCGGCGCGCGGGTGTGCACGTGGCACTATGAAAACGACAGGACGAAATCGTACGTCGAGCTCGGCGGCATGCGGTACTCGGAGTGGGATCGCACCGCTCCTGACGCCAACGGCGGCATGGCCGGCGGTCATCGCGTGGTCACCACCGTCATTCGCGAGCTCGGGCTCGACAAATACTCCGTGCCGTTCAACGAGTCGACCAACCCGCTGTTCTATCTTCGCACGAAGAACATGTACCTCAACGATTTTTCGTCGAAGATGCCTGCGCCGTACAACATCGACCGGTACGGTGCTTCGGCGCAGCCCGACATCGGGTTCAACGTCATCGAAGAGATCGCGGTGACGAGCACGACCGGCCCGCAGACCAGGAACGAGTGGGATACGTTCTACCGGCACGGCAAGATCAGCGCGCAGCTCTCGTCGTCATCGGTGTTCGAGCAGGGCGATCTGCTCAAGAACATCGGCTACTGGAACCTCATGTACGACCGGCTCGGTTCGGAGGGTTTCGCCTACACCGCCGACGGCAACGGCTACACCTCGAACGTCATCAACTGGAACTCGGCGGTGGCGCTCGAGGCCAACAACGAGTTCACGCCGGGCACGCAGTACAAGAC
>JALZBE010000027.1 GCA_030947665.1 Vulcanimicrobiota bacterium
GCCGAGCGCGGCATACACCTGGCGGATCGTGCCGGGCGAATGGCCCGCATACTGGTTGTTCGCGTAGCCGGAGACCCGCGTGAGCTGCGGCGCCGTGCCGCGAACTGCGTCAGCCCACTGCGCGATCCGGTCGCCGCGGTCGATCCCCACCTCGTCAAAGCGCGTGAACGTCTCGCGCTGTCCGAGCCACCGCACGTACGCATGCGACGCAGTCGGCCGGCGAAACTCGTGCAGCATCGTGTCGAGCGGGACGAACGTTCCGTCGCTGACGGCGAGCGCGACACCGTGCGGGCCGAGCGCATCGCGCAAGCGCTGGTGCGCGTCGCCGTGGAACCAGTCGCGGCCGCGCACCTCGAACGCCCAGCGCGGGCCTTGCGGTAATTCGCGCATGAAGGCCTCGACGGCATCGATCTCCGCGGGCACGAAATCGGGCGGCGTCTGGATCAGGATCGCTTCGAGCTTGTCGCCGAACTCGAGCGCGCTCGCGACGAACTCTTCGACCAGCGCGCGCGAACCGATCAGTCTTCGGTCGTGCGTGATCTCGCGCGAGAGCTTCAGCGCGAACGTGAACCCGTCGGGCACCTGCGCGGCCCAGCGGCGGCACCGCTCGGGCGGCGGCGTGCCGTAGAACGTCGAGTCGATCTCGACGCTACGAAACTCTTCCGCGTACTCGCGCAGGTAGCCCTCGGGACGCGTCCCGGCGTCGTACATCGGACCGACCCAATCCGGATACGACCAGCCTTGCGTCCCGAGAGCGAGATGCGGTAGGCTCAGCCGCCGGGTTCCTCGGCGCCGCTCGCGTTGTCGCTGATAATCGACACCTTGGTCATCTCATCGCCGGCGCGGATTTGGTCGACGACGGTTTGACCTTCGACGACATGGCCGAACACGGTGTACTGGCGGTTCAGGAACGGCGCGTCGCCCAGGCAGATGTAGAACTGGCTGCCGCCGGAGTTCGGGTTCGCGGAGCGCGCCATCGCGACGGTGCCCGCGATGTGCGGGCGCTCGCTGAACTCCGCCTCGAGGTTGTAGCCGGGGCCGCCGGTGCCGTTGCCGGCCGGGTCGCCGCCTTGGATCACGAAGCCGGGCTCGTACCGGTGGAATTTCAATCCGTCGTAGAAGCCGGCGCGTGCCAGCTTGATGAAGGCGGCGCTGTGCAGCGGCGCGTCGTCCGGATAGAACGAGAACACGATGTCGCCCTTGGGCGTCGAGATGCGCGCGCGGGCGGTCTTTGCCTCGTCGGCGAGGGTCGTGAGCTCGTCGCCGGAGGGCTTGGTGTAGGTTGCCATCGCCCGGGTGCTACGGCATCCGACGCGATTCCACCCGGCAAGCTAGTACACCAGATCGTGCGCCCATGTCCAGACGCCCAGCTCGACGATGCCGAACAGGATGGACCACGCGAACAACGGCAGATACCAGCGCGACGGCCGCGCGCGAATCGCGTACGCCATGAGCGCGTAGAGGAACGGGATGAAGTCGAGCGCATGCCGCGCGCCGAGCTGCACCATGCCCGTGCTGTAGTACAGCAGCGCGGGGATCGCGCAGCTCGCGGTGGCGAACCACAGCAGTTGCACCGCTCGCTCGCGCAGCGGCGCGAGCAGCGCGATCAGCAGCGCGGGGCTCGTGAACGTGAGTGCCGTGCCGAACTGCCCGGCGATCAGAAACGGCGGCCTCGCGACGGTTTCCGGCGGCTTCAGGAAGTAGAACCGCAGCTGCATGCCGAGGTTTTTGAGCGCGAAGGGCGGCGACGGATCGAACTTGCCGATGTCCATGATGCGGTAAAACTTCGGGAAGCCGATGTCGGCGATCGTACCCCAGCGAACGTAGTTGTACCAGGCCGATGGGATTGCGAACAGCGCGCCGGCCGCGGCGACCCCGGCGAGCCGCGCCGGAATCGCGCGGATCTGCGGCCACAGCACGATCGCATACGCCGGAAACGCGAGCAGCATCGGGTATCTGCAGAATGCAGCGCACAGCGCCCACAGCGTGACACGCCACGGCACGCGCTTTGCAACGCACTCTCCGATCGCGAGCATCGTGAACGCGACGGCGCCCGAATGCGCGACGTACCACACGTCGCCGTTCGCCGAACAGTACGCATAGCTCGTGCCGAACAGCAGGAACGCAGCGAGCAGCCACGCCCAGCCGCGCGACACGCCGATGCGCCGCGCGACGCGCCACGCCGCCGCAATACCGAGCGCGGCCAGTGCGATCGCCAGCAGCGTCTGGTTCGCCGACAGCCCGCAGACTGCGACGAACGGCAGCAGCAGCACGGTGGGCAGCGGCGCTTGATACACGTACGCCCGGCCGTGGTACGGAATCGCGTCGATGTAGTCGCCGGGAAAGTGCGGCAGATACGTGTAGCCGCGGAGCCACCCGTCGGCTTCCCACACGAAGTTGTCCATGAGCGTCGCATGGAAGCCGGAGAACAGGCCGAGCGCCGCGACGGTGAGCACGCCCGCGAGCGCGGCATGGAATCGATCATCCTCGAGGACCGCCAGCCGAGTCACGCTATCGCGGCTGAGCGTCGGCGTCATGTAGAAACGCTCGCACGGTCGACGCATAGTGGACGGGCTCGTCGATCATCGTCAAGTGCGCGCTGTGTTCGAAAACGGCGAGCCGCGCATGAGGCACGAGCCGTTGGAACGACGCCACCATTGCGGGCGTCGCTTCGTCGAAGCGGCCGCACGTGAACAGCACGGGCATCCGGAGCTCGTGCAGGCGCGACGTTACGTCGTACGTCTTGAGCGATCCCGTCGCGTAGAATTCGCTGGGGCCCCACATCGTCGCGTAGACCTGCTCGCCGAAGTTTGCGTTCGTGTTCACTGCCGCGGACGGCGGCGGGTTGGTCAGGCTGAGATGCTTGCCGTAATACACGTTTACGGCGTCCTGATATGCCTTCGAGGCGGTCGTACCGGCTTTCTCGCTGCGGGCGAGGGTCGCCCGGACCGATGCGGGTAGCTGCATTCGTAAGCGTGCGGCAGCCTTCAGCCACAGCGGCAGACTCAGCGACGGTCCCGCCAGCGTCATGCTTCGAATCCCCGTCGCTCCGGTCAACGCGTGCTCGACGGCAAGCTGTGCGCCCCATGAATGGCCGAGCAGGTGTACGCGGCGCAGGTGCAAGGCCGTTCGTACTTGCGCGAGCTCGCGCGTGAAGCGCCGTACGGTCCACAGCCTCGGGTCGTTCGGGCGATCGGACCGGCCGGCGCCGAGCTGATCGTAGAAGATGACGGGACGTTCGTCGGCGAGCACGGCGAGCGACTCGAGATAATAGCTCGGCGCCCCTGGGCCGCCGTGCAGCAGCAAGAGCGGCGTTCCCGGACCGTTACCGACGATACGGTACCAGACGCGACCGCCTTCGACGGGGATGTATCCCTCCCGCACGTACGCGTCATGGCGGTCCGGGCAATGACACGCCGCGGCGGCGGCAAGCCGGTTCGACGGCGCGGTCAGCGCCAACGCAATTACGAAGCCGGCGGCGAGCAAACGTCGAGCAAACATGATTGACGCGTTTGCGCCCGCTCGTGCATTTTCCGCCCGGCGCAGGGCGTCCGCGCGGCAACGCGGTACGCTGCTGCGATGCGTTCGTACCGCCCGCTCGCGCTCGCCGCGATCCTCGTCCTCGTGGGAACCGTGCCCGCTCGGGCCGACCTGCCCGCGCCTCCGCTCGACCCGGTGATCTCGGCCGCCCTCGCGCGCGTCTCGGCGGCGCAGCTGCGTGCGACCGACGAGCGGCTCGTCGCGTTCGGCACGCGCTCGACGTTCTCCGAAGGCGCCGGGCCGAAGCGCGGCGTCTTCGCCGCGCGCGCCTACCTCGTCGGGCGGTTCCGCGAGATTGCGCGCGCCAGCGGCGGCAGGATGACGGTCGCGCTCGACTCGTACACGCAGTTCGCGGATCCGAAAAAGCGCGTTCCGCGCGACGTCGTGATCTCGTCGGTGATCGCCACGCTCAAGGGCGACGACCCGTCAGGCCGCACGTACGTGATGTCGAGCCACTACGACTCGCGCAACTCCAACAACGACGACGGCGTCCACGACGCGCCGGGCGCCGACGACAACGGCTCGGCTACGGCCGCGGTGGTCGAGGCGGCGCGCGTGCTGGTGAACGTTCCGCTGCACGCCACCGTCGTGTTCGCGTGCTTCGACGCCGAAGAGCAGGGCCTATTCGGCAGCGCACACTTCGCCCAGACGTTGAAAACCGCGAACGTCGATGTCGCCGGCGATCTCAACAACGACATCATCGGCGCGTCGGTCGGCGACGACGGCGTCAAGCGCGACGATGTGGTGCGCATCTTCTCCGAAGCGCTCCCGCCCGGCACCGATCCCGCGCGCGTCAACGTGATCGGCGGCGAGAACGACTCGCCGTCGCGCGAGCTGGCGCGTTTCGCGAAGGAGGTGGGCGACGCGTATCCGACCGGGCTGCGCGGCGCGCTGATTTACCGCGCGGACCGCTTCCTACGCGGCGGCGACCATGAGTCGTTCAACGCGCAGGGCTTCGCCGCGATCCGCTTCGTGGAGCCGGTCGAGAACTTCAACCACCAGCACCAGGACGTGCGCGTCGAGAACGGCGTGCAGTACGGCGACCTGCTGCAGTACGTCGACTTTGACTACCTCGCCAAGGTCACGCGCTATAACGTCGCGGGCCTCGCTACGCTCGCACTCGCTCCCGCGGCGCCGAAGGTGATCGTCGAGACTAAAATGCTCACCAACGACACCACGCTGACGTGGCAGCCCGTCCCGCGCGCGATGCGCTACGAGCTGCTGCGCCGTTCGACGACCGATCCGCTCTGGACCAGCGTGGAGGACGCCGGCACCGCGACCACCGCGACGCTGAAGTTCTCGAAGGACAACTGGCTATTCGGCGTGCGAAGCGTCGATGCGCAAGGCCACCGCTCGCCCGCGGGTTATCCGACGCCGGTGCGCTGACCGCTAGGTGAGAGCTTCGATTGCGCGGGCGAGCGCCGCGTCGCGCTCGGTGATCGCGTTCACGTCGTGCGACCACGTGCGGATCGTCACCTCATTCCACGACAGCGCGATGTCCGGATGATGATTCAGACCGTTCGCGACCGCGGCGACGGCGTTCACGAACGCGATCGAGCCGTCGAAGCTCCGCCGGTCGAACGCCTTTACTAGCGCTTGGCCGTCGTTCGTCCAACCGGGTGGTGTCTCGACCGGCATCACACGATCCCGTTCGCGCGCAGCTCGCGCAAGCTCTCCGCGATCGCCGCCCCGGTCAGCGCGATGTCGTCGTCGGAGTGCGCGGTCGAGAGGAACATCACTTCGTTGTGTGACGGCGGCAGCAGCACGCCGCGCGCGCGCATCGCGTGGTAGAAAGCGGCATACGCGCGCTGGTCGTCGCGTTGCTGATCGTCGTACGAGCGCGTCGGTGCGCCCCGCCGGAACTTGAAGTCCACGATGGATTCCAGCTGCACGACCGCGTAGCCGAGCTGCAACTCGCGCACAATCGCGCGAATCGCGTCGGCCAAGCTGCGCGCGCGCCGGTCCGTCGCGGCGAACGGCTCGGGCTCGCGCTCGAGGTAATCGAGCACGCGTGATGCGATGGCGACCGCGAACGGCATGCCCGCGTGCGTGCCGCCGGTGAAGCACGGCCCCTCCGGCGCGAGCACCGCCATCACGTCCGCGCGCCCGCCGAACGCGGCGATCGGAAAGCCGCCGCCGAGCACCTTGCCGACCGCGGTGAGATCGGGCGTCACGCCGGTGCGGCCTTGCGCGCCGCCGAGGCCGAGCCGCAGCCAGGTGATGACCTCGTCGAAGATCAGCAGCGCACCGTGCCGGTCCGCGCGCGCGCGTAAGCCTTCGAGAAAGCCCGGTACCGTTTGAACTAGGCCCATGTTGCCGCAGATCGGCTCGACCAGGATCGCCGCGAGCCGGTCGCCGACGCGCCCGAGCTGCCGATCGACGTCGACGAGGTCGTTGTACCGCGCGACGGCGAGATCGGCGACGACCGCGCGTGGGATCCCCGAGCGTGCGGGATCCGGCGTTTCGGCCGATGCGCCGGCGTCCTGCAGCGCGAGGTCGAAATGGCCGTGGTAGTTCCCCGAAAATTTCAGGATCGCGTCGCGGCCGGTGAACGCGCGCGCGACGCGCACCGCGCTCTGCACGGCCTCGCTGCCGGTCGTCGCGAAGCGCAGCCGCTCCATCGAGGGCAGGTGCGCGCGGATGCGCCGCGCAAGCGCGAGCTCGTCGGGCGCCGTCGAACCGTACACCACGCCGCGCGACGCGAGCGCATCGAGCCCGGTGAGAAACGGCGGCGTGTGGCCGAACAGCAAAGGCCCGTACGCCATCACGTAGTCGACGTAGCGGCGGCCCGTATCGTCGAACGCGTACGGGCCTTCGCCGCGCACGCACACGAACGGCTCGCCGCCGACGCGCCGCCCCGCGCGCACGGGCGAGCTCGCGCCGCCGGCGAGCGCGTCGTCGAGCCGCGTTACGAGCATTGAGAACCGCAAGGATTGAAAACGGCCACAGACTCCTCTGACCGACGATGCGAAGATGTGAGACGTTCTGGCTTCGGCCGCCATATTCCGCGAGGTTCGAGCGATGATGCCACGACGCGTTCTAATCGCCCTTGCCCGGTGTGCGCGCTGCTGACCGGAACTCCGGCTGCGTCGCCGCTGCGCGATACGCCGCGCTACGTGCTACGCTCGCTCGACTTTCCCGGCGGGATGGCGCTGCCGCAATGTCGGGGGGCTCGGCCGCTCGAGCCGGCGCTCGCGCGTGGGCGTTCTCGATCCGCTTCCGTCGACCCCGCCGGGCGAAGGCTCTTGCGAGCGGCATACGCAAGAGGGCGGCATGGCGTCGGTGCGGCTGCAGTCGGTGAGCAAGAAGTTCGGGGAGACGGTCGTGGTCGACGACGTCACGCTCGACATCGCCGACCGCGAATTTCTCGTGCTGGTCGGGCCGTCGGGCTGCGGCAAGTCCACCACGCTGCGGATGATCGCCGGGCTCGAGACGATGACCGGCGGCGACATCTTCATCGGGGACAGGCGGGTCAACGACCTGGGCCCGAAAGACCGCGACATCGCGATGGTGTTCCAGAACTACGCGCTCTACCCGCACATGAACGTCTACGACAACATGGCCTTCGGGTTGAAGATGCGCAAGCTCCCGCGCGCGGAGATCGACCAGCGGGTGACCGAAGCCGCCGAGATCCTCGGGCTGGGGCCGCTGCTCAAGCGCAAGCCCAAGGAGATGTCGGGCGGGCAGCGCCAGCGCGCCGCGCTCGGGCGTGCGATCGTGCGCCATCCGGCCGTGTTCTTGATGGACGAGCCGCTGTCGAACCTCGATGCGAAGCTGCGCGTGCAGACGCGCTCGGAGATCGTCAAACTGCACAAACGCGTCGCGACGACGATGATCTATGTGACGCACGACCAGGTCGAGGCGATGACGATGGGTCACCGGATCGTGGTGATGAAGGACGGCGTCGTGCAGCAGATCGCCCCGCCGCAAGAAGTCTATGACAAGCCGGTCAACCAGTTCGTCGCCGGCTTCATCGGGTCGCCGACGATGAGCTTTCTGCCGTGCAAGATCCTTTCGGACAACGGCATGCTGTTCGCGCGCGGCGCGTCGTTCTCAGTGCGCATCCCCGACGAGCGGCGCCCGGCGCTCGCCGGCGCGCACGTCGCAGACGCAACACTCGGCGTCCGGCCCGAAGACATCTCGCTACACGCCGACGCTGACGGGTCGATTGCGGCCGTCGTCGACATCGTCGAGCCGCTGGGCTCCGAACAGGTGCTTTACTTCACTTGCGACGGTGAACGCCTCACCGCACGCGCCCCCGCCGAAGCAACGGTCTCTTCCGGCGACGCGATCGCGCTGGGCATCAACCCGAAGCGGATGCACCTGTTCGACGCCGCAACAGGCGCGGCGTACTTCTAGGCTACTCTTTTACCGAGCCCGAGACGCCCGCCACGTAGTATTCCACGAAGAAGAAATACACCAGGACCGCGGGCAGGATGCCGATGAGGGCGCCCGCCATCAGCTGGCCCCATTGGAACCGGTCGCCGCGGATCAGCTCCGTGATCATGCCGACCGACACCGTCTTGTTGGTGGACGACGACATGTACACGAGCGCGTAGAGATACTCGTTCCACGACAGGGTGAACGAGAAGATCGCCGCGGAGATCAGCCCCGGAACCGCGATCGGAAAGATGATGCGCCAGATGATCGCGAAGTTGCTTGCGCCGTCCACGCGGGCCGCCTCCTCGAGCTCGCGCGGGATGTTCTTCAAAAAGCCGATCAGCAGCCAGGTGCAGAACGGAACCAAAAACGTTGCGTAGATCGGGATGAGCGCCCACAGCTTGTCGAACCAGTGCAGCTGGATGATGATCGTGGCGAGCGGGATGAACAGGATCGCGGGCGGCACGATGTAGGCGAGAAAGATCGCCGTGCTGACGACCTCCGAGCCCGGGAAGCGCAGCCGGATGATCGCGTACGCGGTGATGTACGAGATGAACACGCTCACCACGGTCGACGCAACCGATATGAACAGCGTGTTGGCGAACCACTGCAAATACGCGGTCTGCGTCAGCAAATCCGTGATGTGCTCGACGGTGACATGGAAGATCAGAAACGGATTCGGGGTCCTGAGCAGTTCGGCGTCCGGCTTGAACGTGGTGAGCAGCATCCAGTAGAACGGCAGCAGCAGGAACACGCCGTACAGCGCGAGCGGGCCGTAGAGTCTGAGCCGGCGCAAGAACACGTCAGCGCTCCCGGACCGAGCGCACGACGACGACGGCGAGCACGATCATGAACACGATCGGCGCCACGGCGATCGCGGCGCCCTCGCCGAGCTGCCCCCCGGTGATCGCGCGCTGGTAGGCCAGCGTGGTGAACACCTGGGTCGAATCGGTCGGGCCGCCGCGCGTCATCGTCCAGATGAGTTGAAAGTCGGTCAGCGTGAAGATCGACGAGAACGCGACCAGGATCGTGGTGATCGGCGCGAGCAGCGGCCAGGTGATCCGTCGGAACGCTTGCCAGCCGGTCGCGCCGTCGATGGCGGCGGCCTCGTACAAATCTTTGGAGATGCCTTGCAGTCCGGCGAGGTAGCCGATCGCGAAATACGGTAGCCCGCGCCAGATGTTGACGACGATCAGCGAGAACCGCGCGCTCCACGCATGCCCGAGGAAGTCGACGTTCGTGTCGATCAGGTGCAGCTTGATCAACAGCCAGCTCAGCGCGCTGAACTGCGGGTCGAGCAGCCACAGCCACGCGAGGGCGGACAACACCGTGGGCGCGACCCACGGCAACAGCATCAGCGACCGTGCTGCACGATACCCGCGAAACTTCTGGTTGAGGATCAGCGCGAGCGCCAGCCCCAGCGCGAGCTTGCCGATCTCGGCGCACACGGTGTAGAGCACCGAAAAGGCCGCCGCGCCGCGGAAGATCGGGTCGTCGAGGATCGTGGCATAGTTTTTCAGCCCGACGAACTCGCCCGCATTTCCCAAGCTCGCGCTCGTCATGCTCAACCACACGCCCAGCACGAGCGGGTACGCGAGCAGTCCCAATAAGAGGACCGCCGCGGGCGCGATGAGCACGTAGCCCAGCACCCGCGGCGAGTCGAGCCGCGCGAGGATCGGCGGGCGTCCGGTCAACGCTTGTAGATGGTCGTCAGCCGCTTTTCGGCCTTCGCGATGGAGTCCTTGACCGCCATGTTGTTCACGCAGACGTCCGCGAACATGTCGACGATCACGAACTCGTCGAGCGCTTGCGCCGCGGCCTTGCCGGGCTTGCCGTTGAAGCCGTCGAACTTCGCGCCCGCCATCGCGTCGCGATACGGCGTGATGTTCGGGTTCGACGTCCAGACGGGCAACTCGGCGTATCCCTTGAGCGCCGGCGTCACATAGCCGACCATCCCCGTCACCCACGGATCGGCCTGCGCGGTGTCGAGCATGAAGCGCAGATACTCCTTGGCCGCGTTCGGGTACTTGCTGTACTTGAAGATGAACGCCGACGTGAAGTTGTTGAAGATGGTGTGCTGTTTGCTCGGACCGATCGGCGGCACCACGTTCGCGGTGTCGCTGTAGAGCTCGGGATGCTCCTTCGCCGACGCCCAGATGCTGATGCCGTTCATCGTCAGCCCGAGCTGGCCGGCTAAGAACGCCTGATTGTTGTTGGGGTCGAGCCAGCCCGCGACGCCCGCGATCATCGTTTCGTACAACTGCTTCGCGTACTCGAGCGCGTGCACGGTTTCCGCTGAGTTGATCGCGATCGTGTTGTCCGGGTTGGCCTGTTTTCCGCCGAAGCCCCACAGCAACCAGTGCGTCCAGCCGTTGGCGTCGCCGACGGCGTGCCCCAGCGAGAACCCGCACGGATGACCAGCCTTCTTCAACCCGCGCGCGAGCTTGAGCATGCCGTCGAAATCCTTGGGAAATTCCGCGAACCCGGCTTCCTTCGCCCAGCTCTTGCGGTAGACCAGCGCGTTGCCCGTGACGCCGATCGGCTGCGACACCCAGCGCTTGACCTCACCGTCGTAACAATACGTCCGCGCCGTGTCGAAGTAACCGCCATGGGCCTTGCCGACGTGCTCGGCCAGGTCGGTCATGTCGATCAACTTGTCCGGATACACGAACGGGTCGTCGTTCCAGCCCATGATGATGTCCGGGCCGGAGCCGACCTGCGCGGCGAGCGCGGCCTTGGGCGTGATGTCGGGCCAGCTCAGCGAGTCGATCTTCACATCGATGCCGGTGGCTTTCGTGAACTTGGCCGTGTTCTCGGCCCAGATCTCGTCGTCGCGCTTGACGAAGCCTTTCCAGCGCAGCAGTTGCAGCGCCGCGCCCTTCTCCGGCTTGAACGGCGACGCGTCGGCGGCCGATGCGAGCGCGGGGAATGAGCCCGCCAGCGCAGCAGCCCCGAGGCCGGCGGCGGATGTTTTCAAGAACTCGCGGCGATCAGGTTGCTTCATGACGTCCTCTCAAGGGCGGCGTTCGGTGGAAAAACTATCCGTCCGGCGACGGGGAATACCTTCTAAGCTCAGACGCGAACCGCGCTGCCGAGATACGCACGGCGCATCTCCTCGCTTGCCAGCAGTGTTGCGGCGGCGCCGCTGAGCGCTACCCGGCCGGTTTCGAGCACGTAGGCGCGGCTCGCGATCTGCAGCGCCAAGTGCGCGTTCTGCTCGACGAGCAGCACGGTGGTGCCCGTGCGCGCGATGCGCACGATCGTTTCCATCACGTCGGTGACGATCAGCGGCGCAAGGCCGAGCGACGGCTCGTCGAGCAGCAGCAGCCGCGGCTTCGCCATGAGCCCGCGCGCGATCGCCAGCATCTGCTGCTCGCCGCCCGACAGCGTCCAGCCGAGCTTGCTTGCGAGCCCGCGCAGTTTCGGAAACACGCCGAGCGCCTCGTCGACGTCAACATCGATCTCCGCGCGGCGCGCGCGGCGTGCCGTCGCGCCTAGGCGCAGGTTGTCGATCACGCTGAGGCCCGGGAAGATCCGGCGTCCTTCCGGCACGTGCGCGATTCCGAGCGCGACGACGTCCTCGGGCTGGAGCCCGTCGAGCGATTTGCCGTTGAATTTTATCGTGCCCGCCGACGGCGCGATCACGCGCGAGATGGTCTTGAGCGTCGTGCTCTTGCCGGCGCCGTTGGCGCCGAGCAGCGACACGATCTCGCCCTCCGCGACGACGAGCGAGATTCCGTGCAGTGCCTCGACCGCGCCGTACCGCGCGACGAGGCCTTCAATCTCAAGCAGCATCGAGCGTACCGCCGAGATACGCGGTGATCACGTCGGGGTTGCGCGCGATCTCGTCGGGCGGCCCTTCGGCGATGTGCTGGCCGAAGTTCAGGACGGTGATGCGATCGCTGACGGACATCACCAGGTTCATGTCGTGCTCGATCAGCAGCAGGGTCGTGCCCTGCTCGCGAATGCGGCGCAGCAGCGCGACGAGCGTGTCGGTCTCGGCGGGGTTCATGCCGGCGGCCGGCTCGTCGAGCAGCAGCAATCGCGGCTCGCTCGCGAGCGCGCGCGCGATCTCGACGCGGCGCTGGTCGCCGTACGGTAGGCTGCGCGCCGATGCGCCGGCAGTGCCTTCGAGGCCGACGAATTGAAGCAGCTCAAGCGCGCGCTCGCGCGTGGCGCGCTCCTCGCGTGCGGTCGCGCCGCCCGGCAGCAGCGCGCCGATGAAGCCGGTGCGCGTGCGGACATGGCGCCCGATCATGACGTTCTCGACGACGCTCAGCTCGCCGAACAAGCGGATGTTCTGGAACGTGCGCGCGACGCCGAGCCGCGCGATCGCATGTGCGGGACGGCCGATCAGCTCGGCGCCGTCGAAGCGGATCGAACCGCCGTCGGCGCGGTAGAGCGCCGAGATTACGTTGAGCGTCGTGGTCTTGCCGGAACCGTTCGGGCCGATGAGCGCGTGCACGTCGCCCGCGCGCACGGTCATGTTGAGCGCGTTCACGGCGGTGACGCCGCCAAAGCGCTTCACGAG
>JALZBE010000262.1 GCA_030947665.1 Vulcanimicrobiota bacterium
GAACGTCTTCTGGCAGAACTGCACCCCGCGGTGCGCGCAGCGGTTCTCCACCACGCTGATGCCGCCGTCTTTGAGGCGCGTGACCACGACGTCCCGCTCGCCGATCCGCGACCGCTTGAAGTCGCCCGGATTCGGCAGTTCGGCCGCGAGCCCGACGTAGCACCAATGGCCGCGATAGAAGAGCCGGTCCAGCTCGCGCGCGTAGATCGCCGCGTCGGTGTAGAGCCGGTACGGCACGCGCGCGCACGCGCCGGTCTCCCAATCGAGCTCGAGCGGACGTGCGAGCGTGTCCATCGCGGGGCTCCTTGACTTGGCGCTAGGTCGTCGCCGACGTCGCCGCCGCGATGACCGCCGCGGTGTTCGCCGTGATCGAGACGGGATTGCGCAGCACGCCGATCTTCTCGATCTCGACTTCCATCACGTCGCCGTCCTTCAAGAACTCGGGCGGCGTCCGCGCGAAGCCGACACCTTCCGGCGTACCCGTCGCGATGACGTCGCCGGGTTCGAGCGTGGTGCCTTGCGAGAGCTCGGCGATGATGCGGGCGACCGAGAAGATCATCACCGCGGTGCTGGCGTGCTGTTTGGTCTCGCCGTTCACGCGCAGCGACACGTCCAGCTTTTGCGGATCGCCGATCTCATCGGCCGTCACCAGCCACGGTCCGAGCGGGCACGTATCGTCGAGCGTCTTGCCCGCGAACCACTGCGTGGTGGCGCGCTGTTTGTCGCGCGCGCTCACGTCGTTCAAGCACGTGTACGCGAACACGACGTCGAGCGCGCGGTCTTCGGGGACATCCTTGCAGCGCGTGCCGATGACCACGGCCAGCTCGGCCTCCCAGTCGTACTTTTGCGACACGGTTCCGCTCAGGTTCAGCGTCGCGTCGGGATCGGCGATCGCGGTCGGAGCTTTGGTGAAGATGGTCGGGACGGACGGGAGCTCGAACTGCTTGCCGAGCGCGCGGGCGCCTTCCTCGGCGTGCGCGAGGTAGTTGCGCCCGATGCAAAACACGTTCTTGTGCGGGCGCAGCGGCGCGTGCAGCGTCGAGCTTGCCAACGGTACCGGTTCGCCGAGGTTGCGCTGGGCGGCCGTGCGCGCCGCCGAATCCAGCTTGACGAATTCGTCGAGCGACGTGAGGCCCTCGAGCGGCCGAATCGCCTCGCCGTCCACGATGCCGGGCCGCGGTCCGGCCGACGAGGTGCTGAATTGGACAAGCCGCACGGGAACCTCCGACTGCAGAGTGCGAACGCGCGTCTTGCCCGGCGGAGAGAACCTCTCCCTCCCGGGTAAGGGACGCCCCTGAGGCCCTTCCGGACCGGCTCCTCGCCCACCAAGGAAGCCAGATGATCGCGACCGACTCTCTCGACCGCCTGTTCTCGGAAGCGGCCGCGCACGGCGCGCAGCCCCTGTGGACGATGATGGACGCCATGGTGCCGCCGCATCCGGAGCCCAAGGCCGTGCCGCACGTGTGGCCGTACGCCGCGATGCGCCCGCTGCTCGAGCGCTCCGGCAAGCTCGTCGGCACGAAGGACGCCGAGCGGCGCGTGTTCATGCTGATCAATCCGGCGTTGAAACCGCCGCATACGACGGACACGCTGTACGCCGGCTTGCAGCTCATCCTGCCCGGCGAAGTCGCGCGCGCGCACCGGCACGTCGCGTTCGCGCTGCGCTTCATCGTCGAAGGCGACGCGGCGTACACGGCGGTCGGCGGCGAGCGCGTCACGATGCACCGCGGCGATCTCATCCTCACGCCGTCATGGGAGTTCCACGACCACGGGCACGACGGCGACGGCCCGATGGTGTGGCTCGACGGACTCGACCTGCCCGTCTATCAGTTCTTCCCCGCGAACTTCGCGCAGCCGTATGCGGAGGAGCGCTTTCCGTCGCAGCCCGCGCCCGCGGAGTCGCATCTTCGCTATCCGTGGTCCGACATGGAAGCGCGACTCGAAGCGGAGGACGGACCGTACGCGTACGCCGAGTACGAGCATCGCCGCCACGGCGGTCCGGTGTCGCGCGTGATCGGCGCGGCGGCGGAACGGATCGCGGGCCGCACGACCTCGGCGACGCGGCGCGAAACCGCCGGCGTGATCTACCACGTATACGAAGGCCGCGGCGCGACCATCGTCGGCACCGAACGATTGGAGTGGCAGAAGGGCGATACGTTCTGCATCCCGTCGTGGATGCCGTACCGTCACGAAGCGCGCAAGGACACGTTTCTGTTCCGCTACGACGACCGCCCCGTGCTCGAAGCGATCGGCGCCTATCGCAGCGAGTCGTCGGCGTCGTGACCGCGCACGAACCACGATGAACTCAAACGAGCCGCTGCCGTATCCCGATGCTGATTTGCGCGCGCACCCGCCGCGCAGCCCGCACGTGATGCTCGGCGGCTTGTACTTCCTCGCGCGCACGATCGACAAGACGCGCGCGAAGCTGCAAGGCACGCTCGGCTTCTACAAAGTCACGCCGGGCATCTCGCAGTATTTGTTCGAGTGGCTCGGAATCGCCGAAGACGATTTCACCGAAGCGGTGCGCCAAGCGAAGACGGACGAAGACGTGGCGGCATGGCTGCTCGCGCGGGCGGACCGCGACACGTTCCGCGCGATCAACCAGCGCCTCTCCGAACGCGCGATCCGCGACGACGACCACTTCGCCCAAATGCTCCCACGCTATCCGGTACTACGCGAGTACCCCCAAATGCGCAACTGGTTCGAGATCTTCGACCTGGACGACCGCTGGTCGTTCGACCCGGCCAACGCTGAAAAAGTGGAAGAAGCGGTGCGTTAGCTCGGGCGGCGCGTGAGGTGCCAAAAGCCGCAGTAGCGGCATTCGTACGAGAAGAGCACATCGCCCATGCCGTTCATCAGCGCGTGTGCGTGTGCGTCGGCTTCGCCGGCGTATTGTTGCTTCGACGTACACGAGCGCTCGACGTCCGCGTCGACGCGCGGATCGGGCCGCATCCGGTCCTTCACGAACCACTCCATCAGCGGCTCGCTCTCGCCGCCTTTCTTGCGTGGCTGGTACCGGCGCGGCATCGTCACTCTCCGTTTCGGAGATCGTTATTCCCGCACTAGTGCGACGGGGTGGGGCTTTCCATCACGTGCTTGAGGTCGGGCAGGCGGCGCACGCTCGGCGCGGGCGCCGGGGTCCCGTACAAGCCGGGGGGCGGCGTGCGATTGCGGTTGTTCTTCGCGATGTCCATCATGTCGTTCGCTGCGCCCTTGCGCTCCGGGTCCACGCCGCCTCGGCTCACGAGCGCGACGTCGCGGCGGATGTGCCGCGTCTTCGGATCGTAGTCGTAGGTGAGGCGGTACGTGCCAAGGACGACGTTGCCGTCGGGGGTCCGGATGAACGCCTGGAGTGCGTTGCCGTAAGCGTGCGTGTTGAACGGCACGTCCTTCGACGGCTTGATCGAACGAACGCGCGACACTTGGCCGAGCTTGTTGACCTCGACGATCAACTCGGTGCGCAGCGCGACTTTCGGAAAGAGCGACTTCGGCTGCAGGTTCTCGACGTTGACGCGCGCCGGCGTGGTGGGATGCGCGGCCGGACCGCCTGCACGGGGGGCCGGCGTTGCGGCCGATGCGGCGCTGCTCGCTGCCAGCACGGCGGCGAGCACGAGGACGGGGAGACGCATCAATTCCGCGACAGGGCCGCGAACGCGGCTCCGCAGCTGGCGCAGGCGACGACTACTTGGAATGTCGTCCCCCGATGGCGCGGATCGGTCGAGCGCTTGTCCTTGTCATGGCTCCCGCAGTAACGGCAGCGGGTCGAGGTAGAGTTCCCCCGCGGGCGGTCGTCTTCCACGATCACCTTGTTCCCGGGTAAGCCGACCCGCCCCCGCTCGCCGGGGCGCGCGCGGGACGCCTCGGGGAACCCGCCGAACGCACGGCCCGTCATGATCCACCGTTTCGCCGCCGCGCTGCTCCTGTGTGTGGGCCTCGTGGCGTGCAAAGAGAACGACAGCCCAAGCCAGCAGCTCTTCGTGGGAGCGGGCGACGTGAAAGTGCTCGAAGCGCACATCGTTCCGACCGGCGAGGCCTCGGCGTCCACCTCCGGCGGCACGCTCGGGTACGTCGTCGCGCGCGTGGAGCTCACCAACGACTTCGGCATCGACGCGACGCCGCAGATCTCGAACTTCTATTTGATCGACCGCAAGAACAACCGGTATCAAGCCAAGGACAGCGGGTCGACGGTGTTCATGGGCGTGAGCAACTCGACGATGCCGTTGAAGAAGGACGAGAAGCGCGAGTACACGATCGGCTTCCGCACCACCGACCCCAACGTCGCCGGGACGATCTTCTACGAGCGTTAGCCGCCTTCTGGCGTTCAGCGTCATCGCGTTTTCGATCGGCGTCGCGCCGGCGGGGGCGGCGCGTCCGCTGCCGGACTCCGGCAAGTGGGATCGCACGTTCGCGCTCTATGCGCGCGACGTCGCCGTGCCATGGAAGCGCATTTCCGTTCGGCTCGACACGTACAGCGGCGCGCCCGTCGACTTCGCGGCGTACGAGGTCGATCCGGCCGACGTGCTCATCGCGGGGACGCCGCGGGCGCGCGCGATCGACACCGCGCATCGCACGGCCGTCGCGAAGTGGCGTTTCACGCCGCCGGCCGGCTTGCGGTACACGCCCAACGACGTCGACGTGCCGCTGCAGAACCGTGAGGGATTCTTCGTCGTCGAGGCGCGCCGCGGCGACGCGGTGCAGCAGGCGTGGCTCGACCTCACCCGGATCGGTTTGCTGACGAAAGAGTCGCCGGGTGGGATCGTGCTGTACGGCGCGGACCTCGGCAGCGGCCGCGCGCTCGCGGGGATGCGCATCACGTTCCTCGTCGGAACGTCGTTCCAGTACGGCAAGACCGACGACCACGGGATCGCGCGCTGGACCGGCGCGCAGCACCCGCGCTTCGCGCTCGCCGAGTGGGGCAAGAGCCGGACGTTCGTGTCGCTGCTCGCCCAGCCGCCGGTTCCGTCGGCGCTCGTCGGCGTGCGCGCCGAGCGCGCCAACGTGCGCGCGGGCGAACGCGTCCACGTCGTCGGCTTCGCGCGCAAACGCATCGGCACGGCGTACCGCCCGGCGTCCGGCGC
>JALZBE010000263.1 GCA_030947665.1 Vulcanimicrobiota bacterium
AGCTCGCGCACGGCGCGCGCAGGCTCGGCGCTCGTCATCCCGCCGCCGGCCGACACGAGCGCGGGTGCGAGCGATGCGTCGCCGCACCACGCGGCCGCCGCGCGCCTGAGCACGCCGAACGACAGCATCACAAAGAAATCGTTCGCGATCGGCACGTCCCAGCGATCGAGCAGCGCGCGCTCGAGCCGCCGGTACTCGCGCACGAGCTCGACGAGTCCATTGTCACCGTGACCGCGCCCCATGTCACCCTGAGCCTGTCGAAGGGTGCGTCCCAATTCGGGCCCGGCGGCGAGCGTCGCGTCGACGTGCGCGTGGAAGCGCACGATTTCGCGCGGCAGGCGTACTGCTGTCGCAGTCAAGGCTAGCGCGGTGCGTGCCAGCATGAGTGCGTCGCGCACGGGTCCGCGGCGGCATCCGCGTGCGATCGCGTCGGCGAGGCCGGCCGGCAGCGCCTCGCGCACGCCCATCATCTCTTCCATCAAGCGGCGGTTGAGTCGATAGCCCGGCAGCATCGCGAGCATGCGGTACCAGCCAACGAGGTCGTACATCATGTGACCGTCGATGCGGCCCACCAGCGCCTCGAACGTGCGCGCGTTCGCCTCGATCGTCGCGTGCGGAACGCCGGCGAGGCGGAAGAACGCGCGGTACGCGCCGGCATACGCCTGGCGCGCGAACGAGTACGTCAGCGCGCCGACGATGCCGCCGTAGCTCTCGGCGATATTGCTGTCGGCCCAGATCGCGATGGGGTCCGCGGCTTCGGCGAGCGCCGTGACCGGCCGCGCTTGCAGCGCCCACAGCCGGCCGCCGGCGAACGTGAACTCGACGTCCTGAGGCGCGCCCGCGGCGTTCGCGATCCGCCGCGTGAGCGACGCGACCGCGCACACGGCAGTGTCGGCGAGCGCCGGTCGCGCGCGAAGCGCTGCGTCGACCGCCACGGCGATCGTACCGGAACCCGGCGCACGCACGTGCATGCGGTCCTTGTCGGCGACCGAGCGCGTGACGATCGTGCCGTCGCGGGCGACGCGCCAGGCGTCGGTGGTGCACTCGCCGTCGACGACACCCGATGCGAGACCGTACGCGGCCGTGATGAGCACGACATCGCTTCCGTCGACCGGGTCGATGCCGAACGCGACGCCGCTCGTCTCACCGCCCACCATGCATTGCACGACGACGGCCATCGGAATCACGGTGTGCACTGATGTTTCTGTCGTGCCGTGGGACTCGGCGTACGCGCGCACCGCAGCGCCCGACGACGACGCACGAACGCGGCGGATCGCATTCAGCACGCCATCGCGCGGTACGAATAGCAGCGACGCGAATTGTCCGGCATATGACGCGGTCGTGCCGTCTTCCACGACGGCCGAGGAGCGCACCGCGAACGTCGTGACGCACCCTTCGACAAGCTCAGGGTGACACTGGCCTTCATCGCCTTCGGCGTCGTGACATTGCGCCTTGTGACGCTGCGTCGGGTGACGATGCGCCGGATCCCGTCGTAGGAGTCGTTCGTCGGTCTCGAGCCGGGCGAGTGCGTCACGTAACGTCGCGTCATCGAGCGTGCACTCGGGGGTGATGACGAACCATGGCGGTACGTCGCAGCCTGCGTCGCGCAACCGTGCGAGGCCCGCCGCTTTGCCGCCCGCGCGTGCCACGTCGATCGCGCCGGCGTCGCCGGGGAACAGGATGCCGCGGTCGGCCAGCGTTTCGAAAGCGATCATGACAGTACGTGCACTCCGAGCGGGACGATGCCGAGGAAGAGATAGGAGCCGACGGTCCAAGCGCCGGTCATGGCCTCGATGCGGCGGCCGCTGCCCGCGCGCGCCGCGCGCAGGAACGCGATCCCGCACGCCGCGGCGGCGAGCGCGAGGGCGCCGAACACGATCAGGTCGACGCGAGCGAAGCCGACGTGCGCTGCCGCGATCGTCGCCAGCGCGACGTTGCATGCGATCGCGCCGATCCACACAGCCGTCGCGCCGCGCCGGCCCCACATCGCGGTGTACGTCTCGACGCCGGGCTCCTCGTCTTGCGGCGCGCGCATTTTACGGCCGACCTCGACGACGAGGCCGTTGAGGAACGTCACCGCGAGGAACCAGCCCAGCGCGCGCGGCGCGGGGACGCCCGCGACGAGCCAGTCGAACGACGACACGTACCAGTCGATCAGCGGCACGATCGCCATGTGCGACGCGATGTACGCGATCGGGTGCGCGCGCAGCCAATCGCGCCGGAAAAACTCCGCGCTCATCAGCCCGAACCACACCCACACCAGCAGCAGCCCCGGGACCAGCCGCACGTTCACCGCGAGCGCGATCGCGAGCTGCAGCCCCATGCAGATCGCGCCCGCGACGGCGAGGCCGCGCAAGGTCACGAGCCCGCGCGGAACGGGGCGGTACGGGCGCCAGCGCGCGTCGTCGCCGGCGTCTTTGAACTCATCCGCGATGCGCAGCAGCGCGAACATCAGGAACGACGAAGCGAACCCGGCCGCGACCAGGTACCACGCGGGAAAATGTCCGGCGCCGCGCACGAGCGCGGAGAACGCGATCGCCGACGCGCTGAACGCGGCGATGAGCACGCCGTTCTGCGCGAGCGGGAAGCGCTCGCGCGCGTAGACCAGCCAGCGGTTCATGCCGGCACCCCGATGCGCGCGAAGCGGTGGTGCGCGGCGGAGAACTCGTGTGCGCACAGCGACGCGGTCAGCGAGATCTCGCCGGCGAGCGTGATCGACGCGACGATCTCTGCGAGCGCGTCGGCCGTGGGCGGCTCGTCGCCGCGCGCGAGCAGCCGCGACGCGGCGCGCTGCGTGGGCAAACCCGTGCCGCCGCCGACCGTGGCGACGACGACGTTCGGCATCGTCACGCAGGCGTACAGCGCGCCGGTCGGTGCGACGTCCAGCCGCGTGATCCCCACGGCGGACTCCGCGACGCACGCGACGTCCTGACCGGTGGCGAGATAGAACGCGGCGAGCGCGTTCGCGTACATCCCCTGCATGCCGATCGTGCCGGTCAGCGCCGCGGCGACCGCACCGGTGCGCCAGTACGCCGCGAGCATTGCGGGCGTGACGCGCAGGCGCTCTTCGAGCAGGTCCGCGGGGATCGTCACGTCGGCGCTCACGCGGCGGCCGCGCGTCGACATCAGCGCGTGCGCGGCGGCCTTCTTGTCGCCCGACGCATTCGACTCCACCGCGAACGAGCGGGGGCGGATCGGCGCGTGCGCGAGCAACTCGGCGCACAGCGCCTCGGTCGCGAACGTCACCATGTTCTGCCCGGCCGCTTCGCCGGTCGCATATGCGCAGTCGAGGTAGAGATGATTGCCTTCGAGCGCCGGCTCCGCGGCGAGCAGGCGCGCGTGGCGCGAGGTCGCGTTCGCGGCGGCGCGCAGGCGCGCGATGTTCTCGCGCACCCACTCCGCGGTGACGGCGGCTTCCGCCAAATCGGCGAACGCGAACACCGGCGTGCGCCGCATCCGCGCGTCGAGGACACGCGCGGCGCAGCCGCCCGCCCGCGTGATCAGCTGCGCGCCGCGGCTGTACGATGCGACCAAACACGCCTCGGTGGTAGCGAGCGGCACGTAGTACGTGCCGCGCGCGGCCGTGCCCGCGATCTCCAGCGGACCCGCCAGCCCCACGGGCACGCGCACCGTGCCGACGAAGTTCTCGACGTTGCGTGCATACGTCGCGGGATCGTCGAGGCCGGGTGCGGGGAGGTGGCTGATGCGCTCCATGGCTCGACGGTAGCGCCCGGGGGCCGGTGGCGGCGTCCGTAGAACTACGGAAGTCCCCTATGAGCAGCAACAACCCGTTCGATCCGCTCGGCGTCGGCGCCATGTCGATGGAAGTCTGGCGCGCGATGATGGCGACGCCGGGCAAGCTGCTCGAAGCGCAGATCGAGCTCGCCAACTCGTTCGCCGGCGTCGCCGCGCGCGACGGCACCGCCGCGGCGAACGCCGAGGCGCCGGCCGGCGAGCCCGTCATCGCACCGGAGCCGGGCGACCGCCGTTTCACCAACGCCGCGTGGACCGCCAACCCGTACTTCGACGCGCTCAAGCAAGGCTATCTGCTCGCCACCAAAGCCGTGCTCGACTCCATCGACCAGGCGGAAGGCATCGACGACACGACGCGCCGCCGCATGCGCTTCTTCGCGAAGCAGTTCTGCGACGCGATGAGCCCAACCAACGTGCCGTGGTTCAACCCCGAGGTCCTCGAGGAAACCATGCGCACGGGCGGCGCGAACTTTCGGCGCGGATTGGAGAACATCGCCGCGGACCAGCGCGCGAACGCCGGGCGCCCGGCGCTCGTCGACGAGTCGGCGTTCTCCGTCGGCAAGAACGTCGCGACGACGGCCGGCAAGGTAGTCTTCCGCAACGAGCTGATCGAGCTCATTCAGTACGCGCCGACGCAGGTGCAGGTCTACGCGCGGCCGCTGGTGATCGTGCCGCCCTGGATCAACAAGTTTTACATCCTCGACCTGCAAGCGGCGAACAGCTTCGTCAAGTACGCGACCGACGAGGGGCGCAACACCTTCGTCGTGTCGTGGCGCAACCCCGACGCGTCGCTCGCCCACCTGACGTGGGCCGACTACATGCGGCTAGGGCCCCTCGCCGCGATGCGCGTGGCCGCGGAGATCGCGGGCAGCAAGAACGTCGACGCGATCGGGTACTGCATCGGCGGGACGCTGCTCGCGACCGCGCTCGCGTACCTCGCGCGAAAGAAGAACAAGCTCGTCAACAGCGCGACGTTCTTCGCGGCGCTCGTCGACTTCACCGATCCCGGCGAGCTCATGTCGTTCCTGTCGAACGAAGCGCTCGCGCACATCGAGGAGCGGATGAACGAGCAGGGCGTGCTCAGCGGGCGCGAGATGGCCGACACGTTCAACATGCTGCGCGCGAACGACCTCATCTGGGGCGTCGCGGTGAACCGCTACCTGCTGGGCAAGGACGCGCCCGCGTTCGACCTGCTCTACTGGAACAGCGACGCGACGCGCATCCCGCGCGCGACGCACTCGTACTACCTGCGCGAGATGTACGTCGCGAACAACTTGTCGAAACCGGACGCGCTCGAGGTGGACGGCGTGCCGATCG